>NZ_LZMG01000179.1:0-44769 GCF_001673615.1 Mycobacterium sp. 1245499.0 | reverse complement strand
CAGCCAGCAAAGCCGCCAGGCGGACCTGGCGGCTTCTGCTATTCGGTTAGGGCAACCGCGCTGGTCGCCCGGCGAGCGGCTTGTTGACTTCTGCCAATCAGTCGACTTCGGCGGCCAGCTTGCCGACCACGTCGCGCACGTTCGCCGTCACCTCGGGGTGCTCGCCGGGCGCCTTGCCCGCCAAGGTCTTGAACGGCACCGACAGTTTGATCGCCTCGACCACCCGTGCGCCGGCGATGCCGAAGGACTTGCGGGTGTCGTCGTGTGCCCACACCCCGCCGTACTGGCCGAAGGATCCCCCGATGACCGCCAGGGGCTTGCCTTTCAGCGCGCCGTCGCCGAACGGGCGCGACAGCCAGTCGATCGCGTTCTTGACGACGGCCGGGTAGCTGCCGTTGTACTCGGGAGTCACCACCAGGGCGGCGTCGGCATCGGCGGCCGCGGCGCGCAGCGCGGTCACCGGGGCCAGCGGCGGCGCGCCGGTGTTCATCGCGTCGTCGATCTCTTCGTTATAGAAGGGCAGTTCCGCGAGGCCTTCGAAGATCGTGACGGTCACGTCGTCGGCGGCGACCTCCCGCGCCAGTTCGGCGATCTGGCGGTTGATCGACGCGGCCCGCAGACTTCCCACTAACGCCAAGATTTTGATTGCCACTGTTCCCAGGTTCCCTTCGATCGTTGCGTACATCCTCGCACGGCCTAACCGGACTGTAGTCCACTTTATTCCGGCGGCGTTAAAGTGCAGGGGTGAGCGAGCGGTCCGGTGAGTTGCACGTGTGCGCGCCCCAGGTGGTGCACCAGGAACGGGGCGACGCGGCGCGCAACCGCGCCCTGCTCCTCCAGGCTGCCCGAAACCTGGTCGCCGAGCGCGGCGCCGACGCCGTCACCACCGACGACATCGCCGCGGCCGCCGGGGTGGGCAAGGGCACGCTGTTCCGCCGCTTCGGCAGCCGGGCCGGTCTGATGATGGTGCTGCTCGACGAGGACGAACAGGCCGTTCAGCAGGCGTTCCTGTTCGGTCCGCCGCCCCTGGGCCCCGGCGCGCCCCCGGCGGACCGGCTGGTCGCGTTCGGCCGCGAGCGGATCCGTTTCGCTCACGACCACTGCGAACTGCTGTCCGCCGCCAATCGCGACCCGCAGAACCGGCACAACGCACCGGCGATGGTGTTACGCACGCACGTGCGGATGCTGCTCAAGGCGGCCGATTCCACCGGCGACCTCGATGCCCAGACCGACGCATTGCTCGCGCTGCTGGACGTCGATTACGTCGAACATCAACTGGCCGAGGGCGGTCACACGCTGGCGACGTTGGGCGACGCGTGGGAGAGCCTGGCACGCAAGCTGTGCGGGCGGTGAACGCCACGGATTGGGTCCTGCACGTCGACCTCGATCAGTTCCTGGCCTCGGTCGAGTTGCGCCGCCACCCCGAATTGGCCGGGCTGCCGGTCATCGTCGGCGGCAGCGGCGACCCGAACGAACCGCGCAAGGTCGTCACCTGCGCCTCGTACGAGGCCCGGGAGTTCGGTGTGCGGGCGGGCATGCCGCTGCGCGTGGCCGCCCGCCGCTGCCCCGAGGCCACCTTCCTACCCTCGGATCCGGCCGCCTACGACGCGGCCTCCGATCAGGTGATGGGGGTGCTGCGCGATCTGGGCCATCCGGTCGAAGTGTGGGGCTGGGACGAGGCCTATGTCGCGGTGACGGCACAGGACCCCGCCGAGGTCGCCGAGCAGATCCGCAGCGTCATCTCCTCGGAAACCGGGCTGTCCTGCTCGGTCGGCATCAGCGACAACAAGCAGCGCGCCAAGGTCGCCACCGGATTCGCGAAACCGGGCGGCATTTTTGTGCTGACCGATGCGAACTGGCTGCCGGTGATGGCCGAGCGCCCCGTCGACGCGCTATGGGGCGTGGGCCCCAAGACGGCGAAAAAGCTTGCCGAACTTGACATCACGACGGTCCGGCAACTGGCCCACTGCGACGCCGAGCTGCTGACGGCGACGTTCGGCCCGCGCACCGGGCTGTGGCTGCTGCTGTTGGCCAAGGGCGGTGGCGACAGCCACGTCAGCGCCGAGCCATGGGTGCCGCGCTCGCGCAGCCACGTCGTCACCTTCCCGCGCGATCTCACCGATCGCTCCGAAATGGACACGGCCGTAACGGATTTGGCCGAACAGGCGCTGACGGACGTGCTGGCGGCGGGCCGGGTCGTGACCCGGGTGGCGGTCACCGTACGGACCGCGACCTTCTACACGCGCACCAAGATTCGCAAGCTCGACGCGCCCAGCACCGACCGCGACGTCATCGTGGCCGCGGCCCTGCGGGTGCTCGACCTATTCGAGCTCGACCGGCCGGTCCGCTTGCTGGGGGTGCGCCTCGAGCTGGTCATGGGGGACTAGCGGCGGGCCGGGCCGCAGCGCCTTGGTGAAGATCACATTCACCTGGCGCATCGCCACGCTATAGGGCCACCACGCAAGCCTTTTGAAGGCGTAGAACGCGCGGATGTCGGCCGAGGTGTAGATCAGGTATCGGTTCTTGGCCACCCCGGCCAGGATCTTGTCGGCGGCCTTCTCCGGCGACACGGCATGGCCGGCGAATCGGCGCACCCACCGCGCGACGTTGGGGTCTTCGCGGTCCACGCCCGCGATCTCCACGGTGTTCACCAGCGGGGTGTTCACCGCGCCGGGCACCACCACCGACACGCCTATCCGGTGGCGGGCCAGGTCGAAGCGCAGCACCTCCGACAGGCCGCGCAGCCCGTACTTGCTGGCGCTGTAGGCGGCATGCCAGGGCAGGGCCACCAGCCCGGCCGCCGAGGACACGTTGACCAGATGCCCGCCGCGCTTGGCCGCCACCATCGGCGGGACGAACGTCTCGATGACGTGGATCGGGCCCATCAGGTTGATGGCGATCATCTTGCTCCACTGCTCGTGGGTGAGCCGGTCGACCGTGCCCCACGCCGAGACGCCGGCGATGTTCAGCACGACGTCCATGCTGGGATGTGCGGCGTGGATGTCGGCGGCGAACGCCGCCACCTGCTGGTAGTCGGCGATGTCCAGGGCCCGATGCTTGGGGACCTGAGCGCCCAGTGCGCGCGCGTCGGCGACCGTCTGCTCCAGGCCGTCGCGATCCCGGTCGGTCAGATAAAGTTCGGCGCCCTGCGCGGCCAGCCGTAACGCCGTGGCACGCCCGATGCCGCTGGCCGCACCGGTGACCAGGCACCGCTTCCCCGCGAAAGACCGCCCGGATCCCCTCTGCGCCATGGCGGTGACGATACCGGCGGTACCACCGCGCTAGGGACGGCCCGCCCACAGCGCGTGCAACCACAGCCGCTCGAGCACGCGCACCCGCCGGTCCCGATCGCTGTCGGCTCCGGCCAGCACCGGGTCGCCGGTCAACATCAGCGCGGTGGTGCCGGCCAGGGTGCGGATCAGGGTCGGCAGGTCGTCGCTGATCGGATTGGCGGTTCCGGCCTTCATCTCGGCCTCCACAATCGCGACGATCTGGCCCAACACCACCTCGAACTGCTGGTCCAGCAGGTCGCGGATCTCGACGTCGGTGTGGCGGGCCTCGTTGCAGGCGGTCATCAGCGGGTCGTTGTGCGCGTACACCACGGCCGCGCTGCCGACCATCCGCTTGGCGAACTCCTCGGGCGACTCCCCCGGCTGGCGTGGCGCGAAGTACTGCGTGAGCTCTTCGAGTTCCTCGGTGGCCTCGGCCATCAGTTGCGCCAGCACCGCGTATTTGGAGTCGAAATAGAAATAGAAGCCGGACCGGGCCACCCCGGCCCGCAGGCTGATGGTGCTGACCGACAGCTCCGCAAAAGGCTTTTCCTGCAGCAATTCACGCACCGCAGCCACGATCGCCTGGCGTTGCTTGTCGCCACGCCGTCGGGCGCCCGGCTCGGGAGTGGCGGGGTCGCTGGTCACTCCCTGACCTTGCACCACGCCGCCCGAAAAGCAAACTTGACAGCCGTCAAGTTTTTCAGCGAAGGTTATGAATCAGTGACGGCCGTCACCGGGAGGGCACGCAAAGGAGCGTTTATGACCGCCACCATCAGCACCCCGCAGTACCTGTTGGATCAGGCGCGGCGCCGGTTCACCCCGACACTGCAGACCATCCCGGGGATGGGGGCGATCGAGAAGCGTCTGCTGGCCCACGAGTGGCAGACCAAGATCCTGGCGGAACCGCCGGCCGGCAGCGACCTCAAACCCGTGCTGGGCGACGCCGGGCTGCCGATCCTCGGCCACATCATCGAGCTGTTCCGCGGCGGCCCGGACTATGCGTTGCACCTCTATCGAAACCACGGCCCGCTGATCTATCTGGACTCGCCGATCATGCCGGCGGTCACCGCGCTGGGACCCGACGCCACCCAGGCCGTCTTCTCCAACAGGAACAAGGACTTCTCGCAGAAGGGCTGGCACCCGGTGATCGGGCCGTTCTTCAACCGCGGCCTGATGATGCTCGACTTCGATGAGCACATGTACCACCGCCGGATCATGCAGGAGGCCTTCACCCGCAGCCGGCTGACCGGATATGTCGAGCACATCGATCGGGTGGCGACCGACATCGTCGCCAACTGGCCGACCAATGACGCGCGGTTCCTGTTCCACCCGGCGATGAAGGAGCTCACCCTCGACATCGCGTCGCTGGTGTTCATGGGTCACGAGCCGGGGTCCGACCACGACCTGGTCACCAAGGTCAACCAGGCGTTCACCACGACGACGCGCGCCGGCGGCGCCATCATCCGCCAGCCGATCCCGCCGTTCAAATGGTGGCGGGGCCTGAAGGCCCGCAAGTTGCTGGAGGACTACTTCGTCGAGCGGGTCCGAGATCGCCGCAACGCCACCGGCAACGACATGCTCACGGTGCTGTGCCACACCGAGGACGACGACGGCAACAGCTTCACCGACTCCGACATCGTCAACCACATGATCTTCTTGATGATGGCCGCCCACGACACGTCCACCTCGACGACCACCACGATGGTCTACAACATGGCCGCCAATCCGCAGTGGCAGGAGCGGGCGCGCGAGGAGTCGGCCCGCCTCGGCGACGGGCCGCTGGACATCGAGTCGCTGGAGAAGCTGGAAACGCTCGAACTCATCATGAACGAGTCGCTGCGCATGGTGACTCCGCTGCCGTTCAACATGCGGATGGCGGTGCGCGACACCGAGTTGCTGGGACACTACATCCCGGCCGGAACGAACATCACCATCTGGCCCGGCATGAACCACCGGCTGTCCGAATTGTGGACGGAGCCAGACAAATTCGACCCGGAGAGGTTCGCCGAACCGCGCTCGGAGCACAAGAGGCACCGGTATGCGTTCGCGCCGTTCGGCGGCGGCGCGCACAAGTGCATCGGCATGGTGTTCGGTCAGCTGGAGGTCAAGACCGTCGTGCACCGGCTGCTGCGCCGCTACCGCATGGAGCTGGCCCGGCCCGGCTACCAGCCGCACTGGGATTACGGCGGCATGCCGATTCCGATGGACGGCATGCCGATTGTGCTGCGCCCGCTGTAGAGCATCCCCGGCGGTGGCCGCCGTCGGGGTAGGGACGGAGTTTCATGTGCGCTATCACCGGCGCTAGCGCACATGAAACTCACCCCGTGATCGCCGAGAGCGGCCGCCTCACTCGAGAGCGAAAAGCCGGTTGGCGCAAGCGATCACCGCACGCAGCGCGGACTGCGTCGCATCGTCCGACCAGCCCATCGCCCATTCGGTGCGCGCGCCGTCGCCACCGCGGATGAACGTGGCGATGCCGGTCGCCGACCGCATCTGATGAAATCGGACGATCTCGACCGTCGTCCCGCACTCATGCAGCATCGCGGTCAGCGCCGCGATCGGCCCACCGGCGGCGGCGGTGAGCGTGCTGATGCGATCGCCCATCGCGATCACCGCCCGGAAGTCGCGGGCCTGCGGGCCCAGCCGGGTCGCGACGCGACCTGCGTCGGCGCATTCCCAGTGGCCGAGCCGCAGTGGGCCGGTGTTGCGTCCGTAGGTCGCGACGAAGCCCTCCCAGGACATGGTGTCGGCCTGTTCGCGCAGGCCGCGGGGCAACGCGACGCCGAAGCGTTCGCCGAACCACGCGCTGGCGGGGTGGAAAGAGTGGAGCTGATGGCGCTCGGGAAAAGTCATCGTGCCGGTCTTCTCTGGTCTGCTGGAGCGACCGACGACAGTAGCTTCCGACCCACAGCGGGGGGTCGGTCAGGATCAGACCCCGCTGCGGGTGCTAGCTACTACGAAACGCTCGAAAAGACGCACGAGCGTTGACATTAGACCTCCGGGCACCGCAGCTGCAACTCCCGCCCGACCACAAACGCACCGTACAAAAAAATATAGAAACTAATCCTAAAAGTTTGGTTTACCCATGTTTAACAGGGGGTATGACGGCGATCGACAGTCAATTAGACGGCTGTTCAACTACCCCTCACATGGAAGGCACGATCATGAAGGCGAAGAGCACCAAGAAAACCCTCAAAGCTGCCGTCGCGGCCCTCGGGGTGGCCGTGGTGTTAGCAGTACCGGGGTGCGCGACAACGGTTACCGGGGGCGCCGGGGGCTCGGGCCTCATCGGCGGCGCCGGCGGCGGCGTCGGCACCATTGGTGGCATTCTAGGCAGCCTCGGCCTTTAATCCGATTGAGCTAGCGTCCCGCCGGGGACCGCCGTTCTCGGCGGGGCGCTATTTCCGCACTGACCCGCGTTCGACCGGGTAGCAATTGCGATTCCGCGCATTGATGAATGCTTTATCGATGCTGCAATTCAGCCGGTAATTCGTCGCGCGGCGTACGTCACCGCGTCCTTTCGCGCCCGCCGGCAGCTCCTGTCAATCATGTTGCCTTAGTTAGTGTTTGCCGCGCGCCGGCACCCGCCCCGCATGACAAAATTGATTGCTGATTGCCTCTTTACGCGTGTTGAATAGTCGTTATAACATCCGATCAGTCGGGCGGTTCACCTGCGGGGCTATGCCCTCCAGACGAAAGGATGTGTCGATGAATTCAACGGGGACAAAGAAGGCCCTCAAAGTTGCCGCGGCCGCCGCGGGATTTGTCGTGGTGTTGTTCGCACCGACCGGATGTTTGGTGACGGGGACGACCGGTGCCACCACCGGCGGCACGCTGGGCGGCACCACCGGCGGGACGGTCGGCGGCACGATCGGCGGCACCATCGGCGGCGTGGTGGGCGGTATCACCGGGGCGCTCGGCGGCCTCTGACCGAAAAACGAGCGACCCGCTGGGACTGACGTCTCGGCGGGTCGGTTTTTGCCTGGACCCTTACGGCTAGCCGGCCGGCCCTGCGGCGGGCTCGAACCGCAGATACGCCTGGATCGTCGTACCGGTCCGGGTGGTGTGGGTGCGCACCAGATCCGATATGGCGTTGACGAGGTACAGACCGCGACTCGCGGGACCGCAGGGGCCCGGGTCCAGGCGGCCCACCAGCGGGTCGTCGAGTCGTCCGGAGTCGCGCGCCTCGCAGACCAGATGGCCGTCGTCTTTCCAGAAGGCCAACCGACAGGCGCCCCCGGTGTACATCAGGCTGTTGGTGGCCAACTCGGTGGCGACCAGTTGCAGATCTTCGATGCTTTCCTGGGACAGCCCCATCCAGCCCGCGTAGTCGACGGCAAAGGACCGGGCGGGCCGAAGGTCCGCCGATTTGCGGACCATGTACGTGACGGCCCCGGGACCGGCGGCCAGCGGCCGGTTGCAGCGTTCCAGGACGTCGCCGGGGGCATACGCCGGGCTGTGCTGCAGCGCACCGGATTCCCACAGCAGCGGATGGGTCGCGCGCGCGTCCGCCAGCACCTCATCGTCGAGCTGGCTGGCGTCGTACAGGCACAGGCTGGTCGCCGGGTAGCCGTCCATGGCTTCGTTGACCAGAGCCTCGTGCTCGATACAGGCGACGAACTCCTCATCGCTGCGGCCGGGCCACGCGAGCTGGCTGACGATCCGCACGCGCTGCTCCGGGTGCTCGTCGATGAACGCGCCCTCCGTCGCCATGAACCGGCTCGGATTGCGTGCCACCTCGGTGACGTCGACCATGCGCACGCCGGCGGGCAGCTGGTCGCCGCCGTACAACGCATCGCGCAGCACCTCGAGCGGCTCGGGCGGCACGGCAAGCAACACCGCCTCGTCCAACGCCAAACCGTCGCCGACGAACCGGCCCACCAAGTCCACAAACTCCTGCTGAGAGTGGTAAATCCCTGCGGTGTGGACGAAACCGTATTGCCTGGTTTCGTTACCCGCCGTCACTTCAGCGCTCTCGCTTTCGATCACTTACGCCAACCCCCTGCTGGATCGGCTGACGCCTTTCCCCCGTGTCAGTACCCAAGTCGGGCCTTCGCTATACCGCGCAACGGATCACATTTAGGTTCACCTCATATGGCGGGGCCGTTTCGACGGCCGCCGCCGCGGCGGCTACAGCCACCAGGAGGCGGCGGCGTCGAGATGACGACGGAGGCGATAGCAGGCGACGCTGTCGTCGGCGGCCTCGACCGCCTCGACGATCCGCAGGTGGGCGTGGTGCACGGCGAGCACGTCGGACCAGGTCGGCAGCGCCTGTCCGGTGCTCGACCAGTGCCGCCGGAACAACTCGACGATGATCCGCAGGAACAGATCCAGCATTGCGTTGCCGGCGAGTTGCGCGAGGCCGACGTGGAAGTCGAACTCCTCCGCGATCGCCCGGCGCACCTCGTCGGCCGTCTGTCGGGAGTTTTCCGGCAACCCGTGCCGGTGGGTTGCCAGAAACGCCGCGACGTCGGATTCGCCGAGCCGCTTGACGACCTTGGTGACGTTGTCGATCTCGATGGCGTCGCGGACGCAGCGCAGGTCTTCGCGGCTCGGATCGCGGTATTGCAGGTACAGCGCAATCGTGTCGATGCTGGCCTGTGCCGCGGGTTCGGCGACGACGAGCCCGCCGCCGGGGCCGCGGCGCATGTGGGCTATCGAGTGGTATTCGAGCAGCCGTACCGCTTCGCGCAGCACCGCGCGGCTCACCCGGTAGCGCTCCAGCAGAGCCGTCTCGGTGCCGAAGACCGAACCCACCTGCCAACCGCTGGCGGCGATGTCGTCACCAATGGTGGCCGCGAGCAACTCGGCCAGTTTGCCCCGGGGCGCCTCGGAATCGAGCCGCCGGCGCGTCGCACGCCCCGGGCCGCCGTCGCCGGCGTGATGCCGCTGCAGCCAGCCGGTCACGGCCTCGACGTGTCGCTCCGACAGCGTCTTGGCGCGCGCCGAATCGCCGGTCGTGACGGCGGCGACGATCGCGGAGTGGTGGGCGTGCAGATGGTCGACCGCCTCGCTGGCCTCGGTTGCCGAATCCGTTCGCGACGCCAGGGCGTAGCGGGTGGTGAGCCGCATCAGGACGTCGATAAACAGCTGCAGCACCGGGTTTTTGGATTGCTCGGCCAGCGCGATGTGGAACTCGTCGCGCGGCGCCGGTAAGCCGGGCCGCCACTGCTGCTCGGCGTGCAGCACCGCACGCAGCCGCGCGATCCCGGCCTCGTCGATGCGCTCGGCGGCGAGCGAGGCCGCCAACGGCTCGAGCACCAGACGCGCATTGAGCAAGTCGCCCAGCGTCGTGCCGAGGTATTCGAGATAGATGACGACCGCGCGGGTGGCCGGTCCCGCGTCGGGCTCGCAGATGTACAGGCCGCCATTGGGTCCGCGGCGCATCCGCGCGACCTGATGGTGTTCGACCAGCCGCACGGCCTCGCGCAGCACCGACCGGCTCACCCCGAAGCGCTGCTGCAGGGCATGTTCGGATCCCAGCGATTCGCCGACCGCCCAGCCGCGGCGGACGATGTCGGCCTCGATGTCGCGGGCCACCAGCGAAGCGAGTTTGTTCGCCTGGCCGGTCGCGGGCTCCTCAGTCATCCGGGCTCGATCACGCTCGCGCTCAACAGGTCAGCAGCATGCACCCGGCGACGGGCCCACCGCCGACGGAGACCACGCCCACCTCGGGGCGGCGGGCGACCTGCCGCTCCCCCGCGTCGCCGCGCAACTGCAGACACCCTTCGTGCAGCGCCCAGTAGCCGTGCATGCGGCCGGCCGACAGTTGGCCGCCGTAGGTGTTCAGCGGCAGCTGCCCGTCCCGGGCGATCCGCTCCCCACCCTCGACGAACGGGCCACCCTCGCCGTCACCGCAGATGCCGAGCGCTTCCAGCCAGGCCAGGGTGAGGTAGGTGAATCCGTCGTAGAGCTGGGCGACCTGGAGGTCGGCGGGTGTCAACGTCGTGCGCGACCACATCTGGGCCGCGGCATCCGACATCGCCATCTTGGGGTAGTCGGCGCGGTGAAACCAGCCACCGGCGCCGTCGGACCCGCCGATCGCCTCCACCTTCACCGCGCGGTGCGGACAGTCGGCGGCGTACTCCGCGTGCGACACCACCACCGCGATCGAGCCGTCGATCGGGACGTCACAGTCCAGCAGCCCGAGTGGGGTGGACACCAATCGCGCGCCCAGGTAGTCGGCCATCGTCATCGGATCCCGGTACACCGCACGGGAATTCAACGCGGCGTTGCGCCTGCCGTTGAGCGCGATCCAGCCCAGCTGTTCTTTGGTGGTCCCGTACAGCTCCATGTGACGGCGGCAGTTGAGCGCCAGCCAGTTGGCGGCCGAATAGGCATGCGCGGCAACCAGATCGTTGACGTCGTCCATCGCACCGACGGCCGGCTTCGGCTCGCCCTCGGGGGTTTCGAACATCCGCGCCAGCGGCGGGGCCGCGGCGTTCTCCTCCTGCTTGACCGGCACCGTGCCGCCGAGCATTTGTATCGTCCGGTACACGACGACGTGGCGGGCCCGGCGTTCGGCGACCGCGCGGCAGGCCGACATCACCGGCGAGAGCAGCCCGCCGGTGCCGAAGCCCGCCCCGCAGTCCGCGGCGTCGATATGCAGCTGGGCGTTGACGTCCGCGGCGGGCGTGTCGCCGAGGGTCGCGATGCCGTCGATGTCGGTCGCCGCAAGTCCGGCGTCCTCGATGGCGGCGCGCACCGCCTCCATGGTCAAGTCCAGGCCGGGGATACCGGTGCGGCGGCCGATCCGGGAGATCCCGATGCCGGACAGGATCGCGTCTTTCTCGAAATGCGTCATGCACACCGCCCGTCAGACCACACCGCATCGAATCAATAGAGTGTACTGTATTCGTCGTGTCAGACGGGCCGCTGCTCATCGAGTACTGCGACGACTGTGCGCGCTGGGTGCATCCGGGCAGCGGCGTATGCCGCGAGTGCGGGGGTTCGCTGCAGGCGCGGCCGGTTTCCGGGCGGGGCACCGTGTTCACCTACACGGTCAACCATCACCCCTACAACCCGGAGATCCCCACCCCCTACGTCATCGCCATTGTCGAGCTCGCCGAACAGAGCGGTCTGCGGGTCGCCGCCAATATCGTTGACTGCGAACCGGATTCGGTGACCTGCGGCATGCCCGTCGACCTGCGGCCAAAGCGTGGCAGCGGTGGCGCGGCGCAGTTCGCGCCGGCGTGACCCCTAGTTGATCAGCGGGTCGCGGGGCATGCCGAGGATCCGCTCGGCGATCTGATTGCGCGTCACCTCCGACGTGCCGCCCGCGATCGCCATGCCGCGGGCTCCCATCATCAGCCGGCCGGCCAGGGCGCCGGGACCGTCGGTCAGGGCGACCTCGGGACCCAGCAGCGCCGCCATGATCGCGGCGCCTTCCACCATGTGCTCGGCCAGCTTCAGCTTGGTGACGTTGCCTTCCGGTCCGGGGCCCGCGCCTTCCACGCTGCGCGCGGCGCGCCGCAGGTTCAGCAGCCGCAACGCGGTTTCCTCGGCGAGGTACGAGCCGACCCGAATCCGCCCGCCCGCCAACCGATCCGGGCGCTGCTCGGTCAGCTGCACCAGTTGGTCGGCCAGCCCCTCGTAGAACGATCCGCTGCCGCCGATGCTGACTCGCTCGTTGCCCAGCGTCGCCCGCGCGACGGTCCATCCGGAATTGGGCGTCCCGACGACGTCTTCGTCGGGGACGAACAGGTCGTTGAAGAAGACCTCGTTGAAGTCCGAACCGCCGGTGATCTGGCGCAGCGGCCGCACCTCGACCTCGGGCGCCTTCATGTCCACGATCACCGTGGTGATGCCGGCGTGCTTCGGGGCGTCGGGGTCGGTGCGCACCGTGGCCAGGCCGCGCGCACAGTAGTGCGCCCCGCTGGTCCACACCTTCTGGCCGTTGATCTTCCAGCCGCCGTCCACCCGGGTGGCCCGCGTTTTGATCGACGCGGCGTCCGAGCCGGCGTCGGGCTCGGAGAACAGCTGGCACCAGATCTCGTCCTTGCGCAGCGCCTTCTCCACGAATCTTTCGATCTGCCAAGGCGTTCCGTGCTGGATCAGGGTCAGGATCACCCAACCGGTGATCCCGTAGTCGGGACGCTTGATGCCGGCCGCGCGGAACTCCTCCTCGATCACCAGCTGCGCGACCGCGTCGGCCGCACGTCCCCACGGCTTGGGCCAGTGCGGCATCACGTAGCCGGTCTCGATCAGCTTGTCGCGCTGGGCCTCCTTGCTTAGCCCGGCGATCTCGGCGGCGTCGGCGCGGATGCCGGCGCGCAATTCCTCGGCTTCGGGCGGCAGGTCGAGGCTGTTCTCCCGGACAGCGCCGGCGGCGGTGCGCTCGAACACGTCGGCCGCGGGCGCGTCACCGCCGAACAGCGCCGCGCTCACCACCGCCCGGCGCAGATGCAGATGCGCGTCGTGTTCCCAGGTGAAGCCGATGCCGCCGTGCACCTGGATGTTGAGTTCGGCGTTGCGGACGTAGGCGGGAAAGGCCAGCGTCGCGGCCACCGCGGCGATCAGGCGGAACTGCGCTTCGTCCTCGGATGAGTCCTCGGATGCCGCCCGGGCGGCGTCCCAGACGGCGGCGATCCCGGATTCCGCACCGACCAGCATGTTGGCGCAGTGATGCTTGACCGCTTGGAAGGTGGCGATGGTGCGGCCGAATTGCTGGCGCACCTTGGCGTAGTCGACGGCGGCGTCGACGCAGTCCGATGCCCCACCCACGGCCTCGGCGGCCAGCAGGGTGCGGGCGCGGGCCAGCGCCGATTGCCTTGCCCCCGTCAGGATGTCGTCGTCGCCGACGCGCACGTCGCGCAGGCGGACGCGTCCGGATCGCCGCGTCGGATCGAAGTTCTCCGGCACCTCGACCGAGACACCGTCGCGGCCGCGCTCGAGCACCAGCACGTCGTCGCCCGCGGCGATCAGCAACAGGTCGGCCAGCCCGGCGCCCAACACGATTCCGGCGTCACCGTCGGCTGTCCGACCGTTCGAGCCGTCGTTGATCCGCACCTGGCTGTCCAGCCCGATGCCCGCGGTGACCGTCCCGTCGATCAGGCCGGATAACAGCCGCGACTTCTGTTCGGCGGTACCGTCTTTGGCGATCACCGCGGACGCGATGACGGTGGGCACGAACGGTCCCGGCGCCACCGCGCGGCCGAGCTCTTCGATGACCACGACCAGTTCGGGCAGCCCGTACCCGGAGCCGCCGTACTCTTCCTCGACGTGCAGGCCGAGCCACCCCAGCTCGACCAGGTTCGCCCAGAACCCGGGCCGCGGCTCGTCCGAGGCGTCGAGCAGCGATCGGGCCGCCCACCGCGCCTTCTGCGAGGTCAAGAACCCGCGGGCCACCTCGGCCAGTTCACGATGGTCGTCGGTTATTGCGATACCCATCAGGGCCCTCCTCGCGCAGCATGCCGGCCGGGTGTGATCGCCCCAGAAGCTGGGTGGCCTGCCCCGCTTCGAGGGGAAGCGGGGCGGCTGCCTAAAGAGTGTACTTAATGCGGGGAGGGCCCCGACGGGGGGTTACTTGGGTGCGAACCGCTGCCCGGCGTCCAGGCGCAGGCACTGTCCGTTGAGCATCGGATTGTCCACGATGGCGGCGGCCAGCTTCGCGTACTCCTCGGGACGGCCGAGGCGCTTGGGGAACGCCGCGTCCTTGGTGAGCTGCGTGGCGAACTCGTCCGGAATGCCCTGCGTCAGACCGGTCGCGAACAGGCTCGGGGCGATGGCCAGCACCCGGATGCCCACCGAGCCCAGGTCGCGGGCCATGGTCAGGCACATGCCGGCGATGCCCGCCTTGGCGGCGGTGTAGGCGACCTGGCCGATCTGGCCCTCGTAGGCCGCGATGGAGGCGGTGTTGATGATGACGCCGCGCTCACCGGTGTCGGGGTCCTCGGGCTCGTTCTTGGCCATGTGCGCGGCGGCCAGCCGGCTGATGTTGAACGTGGCGATCAGGTTGAGGTCGATCACGGACTGGAATGATTCGAGGTCGTGCGGACCGGACTTGGTCAGCGTCCGCTTGGCGATGCCGCCGCCCGCGGTGGTGATCACGACGTGCAATCCGCCGAGCTTGTCGACCGCGGCCTGCAGCGTCTCCTCGGTGCCGGTGAAGTCGGTGACGTCGACGGGATAGAAGGTACCGCCGACGCCCTCGGCGACCGTCTTGCCGTCGGAGCCCTCGCGATCGAGGATGGCGACATCCGCGCCGCGTTCATGCAGCAGCTCGGCGCTGGCACGCCCCATTCCCGATGCGCCGCCGATGACGACGACCTTCTTCCCGTTGATCTCCATCCGGACGTCTCCTTCTTGGGTTGTCAGATCCTGTGCAATCTGTAACGTTACGTAGGCACGCTAGCGTGTCCGCACTCCAGGCCTGTCACCGAGCCGTGCCAAGCTGGCAACCGTGCTCCTTCTCGACGTGGCCACGACGTCATCCGACGTCTCGAGCACGTCGTCGCGGCTGACCAAAGTCGCCCACATCGCCGACCTGCTGCGCCGCGCCGCGCCGGATGGCGCGCTGGTCGCCGTCATCGTGTCGTGGCTGTCCGGCGAGTTGCGGCAGCGCCAGATCGGCGTGGGCTGGGCGGCGCTGCGCTCGCGCCCGCCCGCGGCCACGCACGCCTCGCTGACCGTCGGCGGGGTCGACGCCACCTTCTCCCACATCGGCGCCGTGTCCGGCAAGGGCGCGCAGGCCCGGCGCGCCGCCCTGCTGAACGCGTTGTTCGCCGCTGCCACCGACACCGAGCAGGCCTTCCTGCTGCGGCTGCTCGGCGGCGAGCTGCGCCAGGGCGCGCTGGCCGGGATCATGGCCGACGCGGTCGCCAGGGCCGCGGGCCTGCCGGCCGCCGCGGTGCAGCGCGCCGCGATGCTGGGCGGAGACCTGCCTGCGGTGGCGGCGGCCGCCCTGTCCGGTGCACCCGCGGCGCTGGACCAGTTCACCCTGCGGGTCGGCCGCCCGGTCGGCCCGATGCTGGCGCAGACCGCGACGAGCGTGGCCGACGCGATCGAACGCCACGGCGGCCCAACCATTTTCGAAGCCAAGCTGGACGGGGCGCGGGTGCAGATCCACCGCGCCGGTGACGAGGTCACCGTCTACACCAGGAGCCTGGACGACGTCACCGCCCGGCTGCCCGAAGTGGTGGAGGCCACGCTGGCACTGCCGGTCGATCACCTGATCGCCGACGCCGAGGCGATCGCGCTGCGGCCCGACAACTCACCGCAGCGCTTCCAGGTCACCGCCTCACGCTTCGGCCGCTCCGTCGACATCGCCGCAGCCCTTGCCGCACAACGACTTTCGGTGTTCTTCTTCGACGTCCTGCATCGCGACGGCGTCGACCTGCTCGACGCCCCGACCGCCGACCGGCTGGCCGCCCTGGACGCGTTGGTGCCACCGGCGCAGCGGGTCGACCGGCTGCTCACCGCCGACCCCGCGGCGGCGGGCGCCTTCCTGGACGCGACGCTGGCCGCTGGGCACGAGGGCGTGATGGCCAAGGCGCCCGACGCGCCGTATCAGGCGGGGCGCCGCGGCGCCGGCTGGCTGAAGGTCAAGCCGGTGCACACGCTGGATCTGGTGGTGCTCGCGGTGGAGTGGGGCTCGGGGCGCCGCCGCGGCAAACTCTCCAACATCCACCTGGGCGCCCGCGATCCGGGCAGCGGCGAATTCATCATGGTGGGAAAGACTTTCAAGGGCATGACCGACGCCATGCTGGAGTGGCAGACCGCCCGGTTCAGCGAACTGGCCATCGACGGTACGGACGGTTACGCCGTCGAGGTCCGGCCCGAGCAGGTCGTCGAGATCGCCCTGGACGGCGTGCAGAAGTCGTCGCGCTACCCCGGCGGCCTGGCGCTGCGGTTCGCCCGCGTGGTGCGCTATCGCGACGACAAAAGCCCCGCCGAGGCCGACACCATCGACGCCGTGCGCGCGCTGTACTGAACGAGCCGCTTTCCGACAGGCGCAGTTCGTTTTGCGCGCGTAGGGTTTCCGTCCGTGGCGATCACAGGGCACGACAGCGACGTCAGCTACATCCACACCGGCGCAGACCTGCCACCCGTCGCCATCGTCGACCGCTCCCCCATCACCGCGCGGCACAAGATCGTGTTCGCGATCATCGCGGTGCTCGGCGCGGTCGCCTGGGCGATCATCGCCTTCACGCGAGGCGAGACGGTCAACGCGGTGTGGTTCGTGGTCGCGGCGATCTGCACCTACCTCATCGGGTTCCGGTTCTACGCCCGCCTGATCGAGATGAAGATCGTCCGCCCGCGCGACGACCACGCCACGCCGGCCGAGGTTCTCGATGACGGCACCGATTACGTGCCGACGGATCGCCGGGTGTTGTTCGGCCACCACTTCGCGGCCATCGCGGGGGCCGGACCGCTCGTCGGCCCGGTGCTGGCCACCCAGATGGGCTACCTGCCGTGCAGCATCTGGATCGTCATCGGCGCGGTGTTCGCCGGCGCGGTGCAGGACTACCTGGTGTTGTGGATCTCCACCCGGCGGCGCGGGCGCTCGCTGGGACAGATGGCCCGCGACGAACTCGGCGCCACCGGCGGGGTGGCCGCGCTGCTCGGCGCGTTCGTCATCATGGTGATCATCATCGCGGTGCTGGCGCTGGTGGTGGTGCGGGGGCTGGCCCAGAGCCCCTGGGGCGTGTTCTCCATCGCCATGACCGTTCCCATCGCTGTGTTCATGGGCTGCTACCTGCGGTTCCTGCGCCCCGGCCGGGTCGCCGAGGTTTCGCTCATCGGTGTGGCGCTGCTGCTGCTGGCCGTGGCCGGCGGTGCCTGGATCGGCGAAACCCCTTGGGGTGCATCGTGGTTGAACCTGTCGGCGGTCACGGTGTCCTGGCTGATCATCGGCTACGGGTTCGTCGCGTCGGTGCTGCCGGTGTGGTTGCTGCTCGCCCCGCGCGACTACCTGTCGACGTTCATGAAGGTCGGCGCCATCGCGTTGCTCGCGGTCGGCATCTGCATCGCCCGCCCGGTCATGCAGGCGCCCGCGGTGTCGCAGTTCGCGTCCCGCGGCGACGGGCCGGTGTTCCCCGGCGCGCTGTTCCCGTTCCTGTTCATCACCATCGCCTGTGGGGCGCTGTCCGGATTTCACGCTCTGATCTCGTCGGGGACCACGCCCAAGCTGCTGGAGAAGGAAAGCCAAATGCGGCTGATCGGTTACGGCGGCATGCTGACCGAATCGTTCGT
The DNA here is from genome assembly GCF_001673615.1 of Mycobacterium sp. 1245499.0. NCBI lineage: Bacteria > Bacillati > Actinomycetota > Actinomycetes > Mycobacteriales > Mycobacteriaceae > Mycobacterium > Mycobacterium sp. 1245499.0. The sequence goes on along the minus strand of NZ_LZMG01000179.1, from coordinate 27,304 downwards.
CGCGGTCATGGCGCTGATCAGCGCGGCGGTCCTGGACCAGCACGTGTACTTCGCGCTCAATGCGCCGGCCGCGCAGACCGGCGGCACCGCGGCCACCGCCGCGCACTACGTCAACGGCCTCGGGTTGCGCGGCGCCCCGGCGACCGCGGACCAGCTCACCGCGGCCGCCGCCGGGGTGGGCGAGAAGTCGATCGTGTCGCGCACCGGCGGGGCACCGACGCTGGCGGTCGGCATGTCCGAGGTGCTCTACCGGGTGTTCGGTGGTGCCGGCCTCAAGGCGTTCTGGTACCACTTCGCGATCATGTTCGAGGCGCTGTTCATCCTCACCGCCGTCGACGCCGGCACCCGCGTCGCCCGCTTCATGCTCTCCGACACCCTCGGAAACCTCGGCGGACCCCTGACCAAGCTGCGCAACCCGAGCTGGCGCCCGGGCGTGTGGCTGTGCAGCCTGGCGGTGGCCACGGCCTGGGGCAGCATCCTGCTGATGGGGGTGACCGATCCGCTGGGCGGCATCAACACGCTGTTTCCGCTGTTCGGCATCGCCAATCAGTTGCTCGCCGCGATCGCGCTGACCGTCATCACGGTCATCGTCATCAAGAAGGGCCTGCTGAAGTGGGTGTGGATCCCCGGTATCCCGTTGCTGTGGGATCTCGCGGTCACGCTGACGGCGTCGTGGCAGAAGATCTTCTCTCCCGACCCGGCCGTCGGCTACTGGACGCAGCACTCGGCGTACCTGGCGGCCAGGCAGGCGGGCAAGACGGTGTTCGGTTCGGCCAAGAACGCGCACCAGCTCGACGACGTCATCCGCAACACCTTCATCCAGGGCACGCTGTCCATCCTGTTCGCGGTGGCCGTCGTCATCGTCGTGATCGCCGGGGCCGTCGTCGCTCTCGGGGCGATCCGCGGGCCCGGCCGGCCGCTGACCGAGGACGACCCGGTGCCCTCGAAGTTCTTCGCCCCCTCGGGTCTGATCCCCACCGCCGCCGAGCGCGAATTACAGCGGCAATGGGACGAGCTGCCGAAGCGCGGGAGCGAGTCGCGCACAGATAGGTAGTCGACTACGCGTGCGTACCGGTGGGCACCGACCGTACGTTAACCGCATCAGCGGCCGAACTACCTGGTCAACGCGGCCGCACGCGAAGAAGGTGAACGAAATGCTGGTCACGCCAACGGGACTGCGGACCTCACCCCGCACTGCCAACGAGCCCACCGCACCACCGTCCTCGGCGGCGCCCTCGGTCGAGGCGGCCCCCGCCGAGGTACTGATCACCACCCAGCAGGTGCTCTTCGGCGCCGCCGTTGTCCAGGGGGCGCGTCGTGCCCCCCTCGCCCGCCGCATCGGCGCCGCGCTGCGGCGGATGGCCGCGAACGCGAACACGCCGCGCCATCCCCACCCCCCGAGGTACTACGGCTACATCGAGGACGCCCGCATGGCGCGCGCGATGGACCGGCTGTGAACGCAACCATCAGCGTCGTCTGCGCCGGGTTGATGGTGCTGCTGGCGATGGGGACCTACAACCTGCAGTGGTGGCTCGAGCGCAACGACTACGAGCGCCATTTCGAGGACTGACTCCAACGCGGACGGCACGCCGGGCAAAAAGGTTGTGCCCAAGCCCGCGTCGCGGTCCTAAACTTGCGCGATGAGAGTCGGTATCGACTTCGGCACCACCCACACCGTCGTCGCGGCCGTCGATCGCGGCAACTATCCCGTCGTCTCCTTCGAGGGCGACGATGCGTGGCCGTCGCTGATCGCCGCCAACGCCGCCGGGCAGTTGCGCTTCGGCCCGGACGCGGCCGCCGTTCGCCACGACCCGGCATGGTCGGTGCTGCGCTCGTTCAAGCGCCTGCTCAACGACGCCGGACCGCAGACCGAAGTCAGCCTGGCCGGGCGCGCCTATCGGCTGGCCGACCTGCTCACCGGCTTCCTGTCTCAGCTGAAAACCGATCTGCAGCGCAACTCGAACGTCACCCCGTCCCCGGGCGAACCCATCGAGGCCGCGATCAGCGTGCCGGCCAACGCCTCGAGCGCCCAGCGCCTGCTTACCCTGGACGCCTACGTGGCCGCCGGTTTCCGGGTCGTCGCGCTGCTCAACGAACCGTCGGCCGCCAGCCTGGAATACGCCCACCGGTACCGCTCGACCATCACCGCCAAACGCGAATACGTGCTCATCTACGACCTCGGGGGCGGCACGTTCGACGCGTCGCTGCTGAAGATGACCGGACACGCCAACGAGGTGGTGGTCAGCGAGGGCATCCAGCGCCTCGGCGGTGACGACTTCGACGACGCGATCGTCGAGCTCGTGCTGGCCGGCGCCGGCCTGCCCGGCCTCGACCCGGCCCAGCGCGACCTGTTGGCCGAGGAGTGCGCCACCCGCAAGGAGGCCGTCGGGCCGCAGACGCGCCGCTTCCTGGTGGACCTGTCCCCGCTCGATCGGCCTCCCTTCTCCTGCCCCATCGACGACGTCTACGGCGTGTGCGCACCGCTGGTCGACCAGACGATGGCGCTGCTGCGCCGCGTCCTGCACGATCCGGCGCGCGGACGCACGGACGTGGACTGGTCGGAGGTGGCGGGCATCTACGTCGTCGGCGGGGCAGGCGGTTTCCCGCTGGTGTCGCGCATGCTGCGCAGCACCTTCGGCGAGAAGCGGGTGAAACGCTCGCCGCATCCCTTCGCCGCCACGGCCATCGGCCTTGCCGTCTTCCTCGACAAGGAGTCCGGTTTCGCACTGTCCGAACGCTTTTCGAGGAATTTCGGGGTGTTCCGGGAGGCCGAGGCGGGTGCCGGGGTCGTCTTCGACCCCATCGTGTGCAAGGACGTTTCGCTGCCGGCCGACGGGCGTTCCCCGCTGGTGGTGAAGCGCAAATACCGAGCGGCGCACAACATCGGGCACTTCCGCTTCGTGGAGTGCAGCCGGCTGGTCAACGGGCGGCCGGACGGCGACGTCACGCCGTATGACCCGGTGCTGTTTCCATTCGACCCGGCCCTGCACGACCGCGACGACCTCCGGCGTCAGCCGGTCGGCCGCTGGACCGACGGACCCGACGTGGAGGAACGCTACGTCATCGCCCCCAGCGGTGCCGTGGAGGTGACGCTGACGACGCACCCGGCGGGGTTCGAGCGCACCTTCCGCCTGGAGCGGCGCGCGTCCGCGAGTTGATGAGCCATCCCGCCATGCAGCTGTACGACGTGATGCGAACGACCTTCGCGGCACGGGAATTCACCGACGACCCGCTGCCCGACGAGGTGCTGAGCCGCATCTTCGAGCACGCCCGGTTCGCTCCCAGCGGTGGCAACCGGCAGGGCGCCCACGTCACCGTGGTGCGCGACGAGGCGATCCGCCGGCGGCTGGCCGAGCTCGGCAAGCCCGCCGCCCGCCGTTACTTCGCCCAGCTGCAGGCGGGCGAAAACCCTTGGAACTCGGTGCATCCCAGCGGCGTGCCGCAAGACGTCGTCGACGCAACCGAGGTCCCCGACACGTTCGTGGCACCGATCGCCAAAGCGCCTGTCGTCCTTGTGGTTTCGGTGGACTTGGCCGTCGTCGCGGCCGTCGATCAGGATCTGGACCGCGTCGGCATCGCCGGGGGCGCGTCGGTTTACCCGCTGATCTGGAACATCTTGCTCGCCGCGCGCGGCGAGGGTTACGGCGGCACCATCACGACGATGGCCATCGCGTCCGAAGATCAAGTCCGTCGCCTGCTGGGCATCCCCGGCCAGCATGCGGTGGCCGCGGTCGTGCCGCTGGGAAAACCGGTGCGGCAGTTGACCAAGCTGCGCCGGCGGCCGGTCGCGGAGTTCATCACTCGTGATCGATTCGACGGCCCGGCGTGGTGCGGGTGATCGGCTGAGCCCTACCCGCGCACCTGGGGCAGCACGTCACGCTGCCACGCCGCGAAGAACCCGTCCATGTCGGGACCGATCTGCTGCACGTAGATCTCGTCGACGTCGGCGTCGATGTACTCGCGCACCTGCGCGACGTGCTTGTCGGGGTCCGGGCCACAGGCCACGCTCTCGCCGACGGTATCCGTAGGCACCAGCGACTGCAGCGCGGCGAAATCCTTGGGCCGGGGCAGGATTTGGGACGTCTGGCCGGGCAACCCCTCGTTGGCCCACAACCGGTGCGCGGTTTTCAGCGCGGCGTCGGCGTCGGCGTCCCAGCACACCTTCGTTCCGCCCTGCACCGGCTTGTTGCCGCCCCCGGCCTCGCGGAACTGCTTGACCAGGTCGCCGTCGGGCATGGCGATGCTGTAGCCGTCGCCGATGCGGGCGGCCAGCTCCACGGCCTGCGGGCCGAATGCCGAGACGTAGATCGGCACCGGCTGCTCGGGCCGGGTGTAGACCTGGGCCTCCTGCACCTCGTAGTGCTTGCCGTGGTGGCTGACCTCGCCGCCCTTGTGCAGCTTGCGAATGACGTCGATCGCCTCCTCGAGCATCTCGAGCCGCACACCGGCCGACGGCCAGGGATCGCCCAGGATGTGCTCGTTGAGCGCCTCGCCGCTGCCGACCCCCAGCACGAAGCGTCCGTCTAGCTGCACGGCCGCGGTGGCCGCGGCCTGCGCGATGATCGCCGGGTGGATCCGAATGGTCGGGCAGGTGACGGCGGTGCTGACCGGTAACGACGTCGCCTCCGACAACGCACCGATCACTCCCCACACGAACGGGCTCTGACCCTGCTCGTCATTCCAGGGGTGATAGTGGTCGGAGATCCACAGCGCGTCGAATCCCGCGTCCTCGGCCCGCTTGGCCTGGTCGATGAGCTCCTTCGGGCCGAATTGCTCGCAGGTGAGAAAGTATCCGATCTTGGTCATGGCGCCCGGCTACCCGCTGCGCGCCCGGTTATGCACCCACCGCGCCGTTTACCTGCGGCGTGTGGGGGAACCCGTTCCTACGTGCCGGCGCCAGAACTTGATACCGAGACCTCGGCGCCGACCGAATCTCCTTACCGCACAGCCGGTTTCGCGGCGCTGAGCAGCTATGCGGCGATCGGTGACGGCCGCACGGTGGCGCTGGTGGCCGAAGACGGCGCCATTGATTGGTTTCCGATTCCGGATTTGGATTCGCTCCCGGTATTCGCCGCGCTGCTCGACCAACCCAACGGCGGACGCCTGGACCTGACGCCGACCGTCCCGTTTCACACGCGGCGGCGTTACCTGCCGAAGACCAACGTTCTGGAAACGACCTTCGTCACCGAGTCGGGACGGGTCCGGGTCACCGACGCGCTGAACATCGGCTTCGGTGGCCGGCTGCCGTGGACCGAACTCGCCCGCCGCGTGGAGGGCCTCGACGGGACGGTGCCGATGCGCTGGCGGGTCGCGCCGGGGACCTGCTTCGACCATTCCTCGCCGTGGGCGCGGCGCACCCCGCACGGCGCGGTGCTGCGAGCCGGGTCGCTCAACGTGGGCGTGTGTGTCTCGGAGCAGCTCGACGTCGAGTGGACCGACCAGACGGCGTCCGGAACGTTCACCGCGACGGCCGGCCTGCGGAGGCTGATCGGCCTGGTCGCCTCGGAGTCCGAACCGCTGATGCTGTCGTCGGCGTCCGACATCGACGAGGGGCTGGACAAGACCATCGCGTTCTGGCGGAACTGGTCCGGGCAGTTCGAATGCCCCGAGTCGTGGGCCGAGGCGGTGCGTCGCAGTGTGTTGCTGCTCAAGCTGCTCATCTTCAGTCCGACCGGCGCCATCGCGGCGGCCGCGACCACCTCGCTGCCCGAACGGATGTCGGGCGGAAAGAATTGGGACTACCGCTTCGCATGGATCCGCGATACCGCATACACGCTGTCCGCCTTGCGCCGCTTCGGGATTCGCGAGGAGACGCACGCCGCCGTGGCTTGGCTGCTGCGAACCGTCCGCCGGCACATTCCCGATGTGGGTGTCTTCTACTGCCTCGACGGTTCACCGCCTCCCCCGGTGAGCCGGTTCGAGGCGGCCGGCTGGCGCGGAATCGGCCCGGTGGTGACCGGTAACCGCGCCGACGGGCAGCTGCAGCTGAGCATCTTCGCCGACCTCTTTGACACAGTGCGGCTCTACGTTGACAGCGGCCACGTCCTGGATACCGAAACCGGCCATCTGCTGGCGGATTTCGCAGATCGGGCGTGCGACGCCTGGCGCCACCGCGACGCCGGCATGTGGGAATTGCCGCGGCAAGAGCACTACACGACGTCCAAGCTCGGCTGTTGGCAGGCGCTGCGGTGCGCGGTCTACCTGGCCGACCAGGGCCAGATTCCCGGCGACCCCGGCCGCTGGGCCGGCGAGGCCGAGCGGATCAGCGATTGGGTGCAGCGCCACTGCTGGAATGACGAGCTGGGCAGCTACGAATGGTTTCCGGGCAGCGGTCAGCTGGACGCGTCGATTCTGCTGCACGCCGGCAGCGGGTTTGACCGTGGCGAACGGATGTCCGCCACGATCGACGCACTACGTCGCGAGTTAGGCTGCGGGCCTTTGCTTTTCCGGTTCAGTGGCGCGCGTGACGAGGAACGCGAAGGGGCGTTCGTCGCATGCTCGTTCTGGGCCGTCTCGGCGCTGCACCATGTAGGTCGCACGTCAGAGGCCCGTGACCTGATGGCCGAACTCGTCGAGCTGACCAACGACGTCGGCGTGTTGCCCGAAATGATCGATGCCGACGACCGCTCGTTCATGGGCAACCTGCCGCAGGGCCTCAGCCACCTCGCGTTGATCGGGGCGGCGCTCGACCTGGAGTCGTGACGACCTGGGGCCCCGAACGAGAACAGCTTCGCTAATTTTGAGAAGGCGGTTCTCCACTGCCGAGAGACGGATTACGATCGCTGGTGACCTGTGCCGGTCTCGTCCGAACCACAACGATCGGAGTCCCTCATCGACGCCTGGATTCTCGACGCGGTCCGCACGCCCCGCGGGCGCGGCCGCCCCGACGGCGGACTGCACGGCGTGCACCCGCAGGCCCTGCTCGCGCGGTGCCTGACCGCACTGGCCGAGCGGGTCGGCTTCGACCCGGCCGACGTCGACGACGTGATCGCGGGCAACGGCATCCTGTCCGGAGACCACGGCGACGACATCGCCCGCCTGTCGGTGCTGCTGGCCGGCTGGCCGCAGAGCGTGCCCGGGATGACGCTGAGCCGATTCTGCGGGTCGGGTCAGCAGGCGGTGACCGTGGCGGCCTCGGCCATCGCCGCCGGCAGCGAGAATCTGATGATCGCCGGCGGCGTCGAATCCATGTCACGCTGGGACATCACCGCGGGAGTCCCGACCATCGACGGCAACAACCCGGATCTTCGTGCGCTGTATCCGACCGTCCCGCAGGGTATTTCGGCCGACCTGATCGCCACCCTGGAGGGATTCGACCGGGAGACCGTCGACGCCTACGCCGCGCAGAGCCAGTGCCGCGCCGGCGCGGCCATCGAGCAGGGCCGCTTCGAGCGGTCGCTGATCGACGTGCCGACTCCGCACGGTCGCGTCGAACGCGACGAGCATCCCCGCCCCGGTACCACCACCGAGTCGCTGGCCCGCCTCAAACCGGCCTTCGCCGCGCTGGGCGCCGCGTGCGCCGACGGCGAGCAACGCACGTTCGACGAGATCTGCCTGCAGCGCTACCCCGACATCGACCGCATCGATCACGTGCACCATGCGGGCAACTCGTCCGGTGTCGTCGATGGCGCCGCGGCGGTTGCGCTGGCCTCGTCGAACTGGCTGCACACCCATCGGGTCACACCGCGCGCGCAGATCAGGGCCACCGCGGCCATCGGCAGCGAACCCATCATCATGCTCACCGCCCCCGGCCCCGCGGCCCAGCGATGTCTTCAGCGGGCGGGCATGACCGTGGCCGACATCGATCTGTGGGAGATCAACGAGGCCTTCGCCGCCGTCCCGCTCAAGACGATGCGCGACCTCGACATCGACCCCGAGGTGGTCAACGTCAACGGCGGGGCGATCGCGCTCGGGCACCCCATCGGCGCCACCGGCGCCATGCTGATCGGCACCGTCCTGGACGAGCTCGAACGTCGTGACCTGACAACGGGTCTGGTCACCATGTGCACCGGCGGCGGGATGGGCACGGCGACGATCATCGAGCGGGTGTGAACATGGCGGACACCGTGTCCCTCGAACGGCCCTGCGACGGGGTCGCCGTCCTGCGGCTGAATCGCCCGCAGCGGCTCAACGCCATCAACGAGGCGATGCAGACCGAATTGCGCAACGGGCTCGGCGATCTGGCCGCCGACCCGGCCGTACACGCCGTGGTGCTGACCGGCGCCGGACGCGGGTTCTGCGCGGGCATCGACGTGCGCGACTTCGGCCCCTCGATGCTCGAAGCGAGCGCACCCGCGTTGGACCGGATGCGCTTCCAGGAAAGGATGGCCGCCCTCGCCGAAGCGGTGCGCGCGTTGCCGCAGCCCGTCATCGCCGCGGTCAATGGCCCCTGCGTTGGCGCCGGACTCGCGCTGTGCCTGGCCGCCGACATCCGAATCTGTTCGACGGCAGCATCTTTCGCCAATGCCGCCATCCTGCTCGGGCTCTCGGGTGCCGAGATGGGCATGAGCTACCACCTGCCGCGCATCGTCGGCACCAGCGTGGCCGCCGACTGGATGCTGTCCGGTCGCACCGTTTCGGCCACCGAGGCCGACCGTCGCGGGCTGGTCAGTGAGGTCGTCGAGCCGGACCGACTGGCCGACCGCGCGGTCGAGCTGGCGTCGCTGATCGCCGGCCACGCCCCGCTGGGCGCGCAACTGACCAAGCGCGCCCTTCAAATCAACACCGACGCCGCGAGCCTGGCGTCGGCGATGGAACTGGAAAACCGCAACCAGGTGATTTCCCACGCCACCGACGAGGCGGCGCAGCGCCGCAAGAAGTGGTCGTCATGACCGGTCCGCTGCGCGGTGTGCGCATCGTCATGATGGGCGGCCTGGGGCCCGCACCGCTGTGCGGAATGCTGTTGGGCGACTTGGGCGCCGAAGTCATCCGCATCGACGCGCTGGCCGGTGTCGACGGTCCGCCGCCCGTCGACCACACGGTCCGCCGCAGCCAGCGGTCACTGGCCGCCGATGTGAAGGACCCACGCGGGCGCGACCTCGTCCACCGCCTGACCGCCGACGCCGATGCCTTCGTGGACGTGTACCGGCCTGGGGTGGCCGAGCGCCTGGGCATCGGCCCGGATGCGTTGCGGACGCGCAACCCCCGGCTGGTCTATGCCCGCATGACCGGCTACGGACAGGACGGGCCCTTGGCCGGTCACGCCGGGCATGACATCAATTACCTTGCGCTCACGGGCGCCCTGCACGCCATCGGCACCGCCGAATCACCGGTGCCGCCCTTGAATCTCGTCGGCGATTACGGCGGCGGCGCAATGCTATTGGCGGTCGGTCTGCTCAGCGCGATCCTGGAGGCCCGCCAGTCGGGTCAGGGGCAGGTCCTCGACGTGGCGATGGTCGACGGCGTCGCCGCGCTGCTGGCACCGTATTTCGGCATGCTGTCGGCGGGCACGTGGCGCGACCGGCGTCAGGACAATCTGCTCGACGGCGCCGCGCACTTCTACGGCACCTACGCCACGGCCGACGGGGGCCACATGGCCGTCGGCGCCATGGAGCCGAAGTTCTACGCCGAACTGTGCGATCGGCTCGGCGTGAACGTGCCGCACGACGACGACGATCCGACGGCGTGGGCCGACCACCGGGCCGCACTGGCCGCGCGCTTTGCCGAGAAGTCCCGCGCCGAATGGGAGCGCCTGCTGGGCACGCCGGGATGCTGTGCGACACCGGTGCTTTCGCTGACCGAGGCGCCGCGGCATCCACACAACGTCGCGCGGCGCACGTTCGTCGAGCTTGACGGCCTCACCCAGCCCGCACCGGCCCCGCGCTTCTCCCGGACCCGTCCGGCCACGCCCGCGCCTCCGTCGCTACCCGGCGATCACACCCGCGCGGTGCTGCGCGAGCTGGGCCTGGCCGCCAACGACATCACCGCGCTGGAGGATGCCGGCGTGGTGGCCCAGAGCAGTGCAAAGTGACCGATCCAGAGAGGACGACACATGTCGTGGGACTTCTCCACCGACCCGGAGTGGGCCGAACAACTGCAGTGGGTCGAAGGCTTCGTGCGCGAGGAGTGCGAGCCGATCGACTTGATTGTCACCGAATCCCACGACCTCAATGACCCGGTGCGTCAGGCGCTGATCCCGCCGCTGCAGGACATCGTGAAAAAGCGCGGGCTGTGGGCGACCCACCTGGGCCCGCACCTGGGCGGTCCGGGCTATGGGCAGGTGAAATTGGCGCTGCTCAACGAGATTCTGGGGCGCTCGGAATGCGCGCCGATCGTCTTCGGGTCACAGGCCCCCGATTCGGGCAACAGCGAAATCCTGGCGCACTACGGCACACCCGAGCTCAAAGAGCGCTATCTGGAGCCGCTGCTGGACAACCGCATCATCTCCTGTTTCTCGATGACCGAGCCACAGGGCGGCGCCGACCCGAAGGTGTTCCGCACCACCGCCGTACAAGACGGTGATCACTGGGTCATCAACGGGGAGAAGTGGTTTTCGTCGTTCGCCTCGATGGCGTCGTTCCTGATCGTGATGGCGATGACCGATCCCGACGCGCCGCCCTACGAGCGCTACTCGATGTTCGTCGTCCCCGGCGACACCCCCGGCATCAACGTGCTGCGCGACGTCGGGCTGGGATACCAGCCGATCGGCGGTGGGCGTGAGGGTTATGTGCGCTACGACAACGTCCGGGTGCCCGCCGAGAACATGCTGGGGCCGCGCGGCGGGGCGTTCGTCGTCGCGCAGACCCGCCTGGGCGGCGGGCGGATTCACCACGCGATGCGCACCGTGGGACTGGTCCGGCGGATCTTCGACATGATCTGCGAACGGGCCGCGTCGCGCTACACCCAGGGCGAGGTGCTGGCCAACAAGCAGCTGGTGCAGGAGATGGTCGCCGACTCCTGGATGGAGATCGAGGCGTTCCGGCTGCTGACGCTCCAAACAGCTTGGAAGATCGACCAATTCAACGACTACAAGGCCGTCCGGGCCGACATCTCGGCGGTCAAGGCGATGATGCAGAAGGTGCTGCACGACGTGTCATCGCGGGCGCTTCAGTTGCACGGCTCGTTGGGCACCACCCACGAGATGCCGTTCGTGCAGTATCTGGTCGAGTCGTTCGTGCTCGGGCTGGCCGACGGCCCGACCGAAGTGCACAAGGTCACGCTGGCCCGGCTGTTGCTGAAGGACCGTGAACCCGCGCCGGATCTGTTTCCCTCCGAACATCTGCTGCGGTTGCGGGCGGCCGCCGAGGCCAAGTTCGCCGACAAGCTGGCGGGCATCCCCCGGGGCTGAGCGGCGAGCCCGCTCAGACTTTCTTGGTGACGCCGACGTAGGACAGCACCACATCGGATTGGTCGGTCACTCGATTGAGCACCGCGTAGGAGCGGATGAACGACTCACCCACGCAACCGTCGATCTTGACGTGGAAGTTGCTGACCATCACCCAGGGATCCGGTGCCCTGAACTGTTTCTTGACCACCGGCACCACGACGACCAGGCCCGGCTTGAGCCCCACGTTGAGGATGCCCGCGATCGGGGCGACGACCAACGGAAGCACGTCTCCCGGCACTCCGGTCACCGGTCCGGTCACACCCGGGGTGATACCGGCGCTGCCACCGATCGTGACGCCGTCCGACGTGCTCATGTCGATGCCACAGCCGATCTCATAGCCCACCTCGAGGACGCCCTGGGGCGGTCCCGGCCCGATGAGGGAGCCGACGAATATCCCGCTGGCGACGTATTCGCGGGACGACACCGCGGTGGTCAACGGTGCCACCGGAACCTGCTGCTCGTCGCGGGCGCCCAGACCGAGGGTCCAGCCGTCGGGGGTGTGCAGGACTGCGGGGGGATTCGAGGGAATCGCTCCCTGGGCCTCCGGCGCCGCTTCCGCAGCAACCGGGGCGGCGTCGGGATCCGCGCATGTCGACGGCGCCGTAGGCAGCGAAACGGCCAGGCAGGCGGCGGCCACCAGGGCGCGACGAACGACCACGGCAATCGGCCTCACGGGCGACACCGTACGCACCCGGCGTTTCGAGTCACGAGATTTGCTGGGCGGCCCACCGAAGTCGTTGTGGGTTTGTAACTGTTACGCGATATGCGGTCAACGGTAGAATCGGCGTTTCAGCAGCCAGCAATTCGGCCAGAAACCGAGGAGGCGGCGATGACGGTTTCCACCCGGACTCGCGCAATGCTGGTCTGCGCGACGACGGCCATCGCCCTGGCGAGCGGCGCCGGCATGGCCCACGCGGACCCGAACGTCGATCCCCGTCCCCAGCCGCCGGGCATGGACGACGTCTACAGTCCGTTCCCCACCACCTGGATCAATCCGTCCAATGAAGGCCAGCCCGTGAACGATACGGGCGATGTCGGAATGATCTGCGAAAATCTTCTGGTCCGCTGCCAGTAAGGCTCCGGCGGGCACTAAGTTAGCGACGTCAGGGCGCGGTCGAGCAGCCTCGGCAAAATCGTTGCCATCGCTTCCAATTCGGCTCGCGGCGCCGCCCGGCGGCGATTGTGTTTGACGATCAACGACCAGGTCGCCGTCGATTTGAAACACGCCAGCGCCGTGAACCACGCCAAATCGGTTATCTCGCAACCTAACTCGGATGCATAGAGCTCGGTGAGTTCGTCGATCGGCGGTACCATACCGTCGGGTGCGTCGACCCGCCGGTAGGTGTCCGGGTCGCAGTTGATCAGAAACCAGCCCGCATCGATGCGCGGATCGCCGATCGACCAGATCTCCCAGTCGATGATCGCGTTGACCCGCGATCCGGCGGCGAGCAGGTTGCCCAGCCGGAAGTCGCCGTGCACCACACGCGGCGCCATCGCACGCGGCGCGCAATCGAGCAGCGCGTCATACACTTTCGGCCAGTCGGGGGCCAGCGCCGGGTCGACGGTCCGCAGCGTGTCGGACCACCGGTGGACTTCGGCGACCGGGTCGACCACGCGCTCATCGCCCAGCCCGAGGTCCGCCGGCGCGAGCCTGTGCAGCGCGGCCATCGCGCGGCACGCGTTCCGGTATCGATCGCTCAGCCCGCCGACATGCGGGCAGCCGTCGAACAACGGTTCCACACAATCGCCTTCGACATGGCTCATCACATACAGCGGCGGTGTGCCGGGCGGGTCCCCCGCATCTTCCCACAGCACCTCCGGGACCGGAACGTGAGTTGTCTTGAGCGCCTTGATGATGCGGGCCTGGCGGAGCACGTCGCGATGCGCGACGGGTGCGACGCCGGGCGGAGCCACCTTGATCACCACCCGCCGGCCATCCCTGCTGCCCGCGAAGGTGAGGCTGGAGGCGCCGCCGGCCAGCGGGGCGACGTCGGTGACGCCCGCGCCGTCGAGTCGGCGGCGCAGCTCGGTCGGATCGAGCTCGGCTCGGCTCATCCCGTCAGCGGGCCGGTCCTCGTCCAGCCGACCTCGGCGAGGAAGGGCTGGGTGTGCGCGATGCGCCCGGTCAGGGTCTTCGGATCGCCGGTGCAGAGCCGCAAGGCCGTCTCGGTGATCAACGCGATGTCCTCGGTGTCGGTCTTGGCCAGGTCGAGCGTGCCGGCGCCCGGCGTGGCCACGGGATTGGACGGGGCGGCGGCGTTGACCGCGATTCCGTCGTCGTACAGCTCGGCCGCAAGGCTTTTCGTCAATCGGTTGAGGGCGGCCTTGGCCGTGCCGTAGATGCCGAAGCCCGCCGTGCGGTCGAACTCGGAGAACGGCGGCCCGGGTGGCAGGTCACCGCCGACCGAGGTCAGGTTCAGGATCCAGCCGCGTCCGCGCTCGCGCATCGCGGGTATCGCCAGCTGACACAGATGCAGGGGCCCGAGCACATGCATCTCCATCATCAGCCGCGCTCGCCGCTCGGGAAACCCGTCGAGGGGCCGCAGGAAGGTCACCGCGGCGTTGTTGACCAGGATGTCGGGTGCGCCGACCGCGCCGGCCACCTCGGCGAAAAGCCGTTCACGGTCTTCGGTCTGGGACAGATCCGCCTGGACCGCAATGGCTTTCCCGCCCGCGGCGACGATCTCGTCGCGGGTCTGGCTCAGCGACCCCTGATACTGGGGGTCGGGGTCCATCGTGCGGGCGGTCAGGGCCACCGTGGCCCCGTGCTCGGCCAGCCGTGTGGCGATCGCCCTGCCCAGGCCCCGGCTGCTGCCGGTGACCAGGGCCACCATCCCGTCGCACCGCTGCGCGCTCATCGTCGTCCTCCTCGGCCTGCCGGCCCTGCGGAAATGGCTTCTCCGTATCAGAGAATGCCATTATCGCCGGCGGAGGGGAAGCATTCGGCGTCGCGCGTCCAGGGAGTAGCTGCCGCCGCCGGTGAAGACCAGCAGGAAAAACGCGAAGCAGAACAGAACGGCCAACGCGCCCCCGTTGCCGGCCGGCGGATCGGCGACCGGCCACAGCGCCTGGGGTTGGTGGACCGAGAAGTAGGCGACCGCCATCTCCCCCGAGGCGACGAACGCGGCGGCGCGGGTGAACAACCCGGCGGCCACCAGCAGGCCCGCGACGATCTCGATCAGTGCGGCATACCAGCCGGGCCAGGATCCGAACTCGACGACAACCGGCGAGCGGACGGGCCAATTGAACAGACTGCGCGAACCGTACGCGGCGAAGAGCAAACCGTAGACGAGGCGAAACAGGCTCAGCACCCCCGGAGCGTGCCGGGCCAGGCGAGCGTCGAGACCATTCCTCACGAGGGACAGGCTACGGTCGCCGCCCAGGCGAGCAGGCGCCGCCACAGCCGATGCCGGCTCGACGCCATGTTGTGGCAGTGCGCGCTGCCGGCCACCACCAGGGTGGTGATGTCCGGGCTGCTCCGGTACAGCCCGGCCTCGGCGCGCGGGTCCGGCGAGACGTCGACGACGCCGTAGCCGACCAGCACCGGGACGTCGATGCGCGCCGCATGCTCGGCGACGATGCCGGGGACCATCGCCGTGCCGAACACGCGCGGGACCACCGACTTGGCGGCGCTGGCGTCGGCCGCGACGACGTCGGCGGGAACGTCGGGGAGATGGAACCAGCTCTGCAGGTACTCGCGTGGCCCCTCGAAATACGGCCTGTCGAGCGCGGACAGTATTTCGGCGGCCGCTTCGGCGCGGCCTTGCGGGGTGGCGCAACGCGCGATGAACGCCGCGTCCAGGTTCAACGGCGCGACGTGCTGGTTGGTGCAACCCAGCACCGCCAGCCCGGCATAGCCGGGAAACAGCGCTTGCTGGGTGATGGCCAGGTACCCGCCCAGCGAATGCCCGACCGCGATCGCCGGCGCCTCGATGCCGATGGTGTCCGGCAACGCGCTGACGGCTCGCGCCAGCGCGCCGGCGATATCGCTGAAGCCGAAATCGCCTGTGGGCTGCGAGCTTTCGCCGGTCCCCAGCGGGTCGATGGTCACGACGGCGTAGCCGTTCTCGGTGGCGAAGCCGGCGAAGCTGTACCCGTGGTGGCCGGGAATGGTGAGGTCCCAGTAGTCGCGGCTGTAGGTGCCGCCCGGCAGACATACCAGCAGCGCGGCCGCGTCGGCGACGTCGCGCGCGGGGTAGTACGTCGCCGCCAGCGACGCCGGCTGCCCGGCCACCTCGCCGACATCGAACGTCAATGAGCGCGGGGTGCGGGTCATACGGCGTAATCCTGGGAGGTAAACACGTACCTGTACAGGGGTATGCAAGGAGGCGTTTTGACCTATCTCTTTCTCCTCGGCGCCATATTCGCAGAGGTGATAGCGACCAGCCTGCTCAAGAGCACCGACGGTTTCAGCCGGCTGTGGCCGACCGTCGTGTGCCTTACCGGTTATGCCGTCTCCTTCGCGCTGCTGGCGGTGTCGATCTCGCGCGGCATGCAGACCGACGTCGCCTACGCGCTGTGGTCGGCCATCGGTACGGCCCTGATCGTGCTGATCGCGGTGCTGTTCTTGGGTTCGCCGATATCGCTGACGAAGGTCGCCGGTGTCGGGCTGATCATCGCCGGGGTGGTCACGCTGAATCTGGCCGGCGCGCACTGACCGCGGGGCCATTTCGTCGCCGGCAGGTGGACTCCCGTTCACGTTTCCGACCTCTATTGCGGGCCTGGTGTGCAAATATCGCTGCAAGACTGACGGTCTGTCGCCACCGGGCATTGCAGCGGCCCGGGGCGGTGCTGCCCGCCACCCCCTAGCGAGTAGGACTCACCATGACCGATGTCGATCAGACGCCCTCCGATGGCCTGTCCCCCGGCAACCCCACCCGGGCCGACCTGATCGAGCACTCGCGCACCGGGATGAGCGCGGCCGCACTCCAGCGCGCGATCAACGACCACCTGCGCTATTCGATCGGGCGTCCGGCGGCGGCCCTGCGCCCCGAGCACTACTACCGCGCGCTCGCCCTGGCGGTCCGTGATCGCATGCAGGACCGCCGGGTGGCCTCGACGCAGACCTCGCTGGACCTCGGTCGCAAGGTGACCTGCTACCTGTCGGCCGAGTTCTTGATGGGCCCGCAATTGGGCAACAACCTGCTGAATCTCCAGATGGAGCGGGCGGCTCGCGAGGCGCTGGCGGCGATGGGCCAAAACCTCGACACGGTGCTGGCCTGCGAGGAGGAACCCGGGCTCGGCAACGGCGGCCTCGGCAGGCTGGCCGCGTGCTACCTGGACTCGCTGGCCACCCTGGAGCGCCCGGCGATCGGCTACGGCATCCGCTACGAATTCGGCATCTTCGACCAGGAAATCCACGACGGCTGGCAGGTCGAGCAGACCGACAACTGGCTGGACAACGGAAACCCCTGGGAGATCGCCAAACCCGACGTCAGCTTCCTGGTGAAGTGGGGCGGCTACGCCGAGCACTACACCGACCCAGCTAAGGGGGCCGGCCACGACCGGGTCCGCTGGGTGCCGGGCCGGTTGCTCAAAGGCACCGCTTATGACACGCCGATCCAGGGCTACGGCGTCAACACCTGCAACGTGCTGACGCTGTGGAGCGCGCGCGCCGTCAAATCGTTTGCCCTGGAGGCCTTCAACACCGGCGACTACTACAAGGCGGTGGAGGACGAGGTCACATCCGAGACCGTTACCAAGGTGCTCTACCCCAACGACGAACCCGAGGCCGGCAAGCGGCTGCGCCTGCTGCAGCAGTACTTCTTCGTGTCCTGCTCGCTGCAACACGTGCTGCACATCATGGACGATCTCGCCGACGTGTCCGTCAAGGAGCTTCCGCAGCGGTTTGCCCTGCAGCTCAACGACACTCACCCGTCCATCGGGGTCGCCGAGCTGATGCGGCTGCTCGTCGACGAGCGCGAGCTGGACTGGGACGCGGCGTGGGACATCACCGTCGCGACGTTCGGATACACCAACCACACCCTGCTGCCCGAGGCGCTGGAAACCTGGCCGCTGGAGATGTTCGCCGAGTCGCTGCCGCGCCACCTCGAGATCATCTACGAGATCAACCGCCGGTTCCTCGACGAGGTGCGCGCCCGCTTCCCCGGCGACGAGGACCGGGTCGCCCGGATGTCGTTGATCGGGGAGAACGGCGGCAAGAATGTCCGGATGGCGCACCTGGCCACCGTCGGCAGCCACGCCGTCAACGGCGTCGCAGCCCTCCATTCGGAGCTGCTGAAAAGCAGTGTGCTGAAGGACTTTTACGAGATGTGGCCGGAACGGTTCAGCAACAAGACGAACGGCGTGACACCGCGCCGCTTCCTCGCGCTGGCCAACCCCGGGCTGCGCGAACTGCTGGACCGCACGGTCGGCGACGGCTGGTTGACCGATCTGGGCCGGCTGCGCGGGCTCGAGCCGTTCGTCGAGGACACGGCCTTCCGGCGCGAGTGGCGCGACATCAAGCGCAACAACAAGTCCCGCCTGGCCAGATACGTCCACTCGGTGGCCGGCGTCGAACTGAACCCGGACTGGATGTTCGACGTCCAGGTCAAGCGCATCCACGAGTACAAGCGCCAGCACCTGAACGTCCTGCACGTCGTCGCACTGTATCACCGCCTGAAGTGTGACCCCGGCCTGTCGATCCCGCCGCGGGCCTTCATCTTCGGCGGCAAGGCCGCGCCTGGATACTTCCTGGCCAAGCGGATCATCAAGCTCATCAACGCGGTCGCCGAAACCGTGAACGCCGACCCGGACGTGAACCGGTTCCTCAAGGTGGCCTTCGTGCCGAACTTCAACGTGCAAAACGCCCATCTGATCTACCCGGCGGCCGATCTGTCCGAACAGATCTCCACCGCGGGCAAGGAGGCCTCGGGCACCGGGAACATGAAGTTCATGATCAACGGGGCCCTGACCATCGGCACCCTGGACGGGGCGAACGTCGAGATGCGCGACGAGGTCGGGCCGGAGAACTTTTTCCTGTTCGGGCTCACCGAGCAGCAAGTCGGGGCGGTCAAGGCCGACGGGTATCGCCCGGGCGATTACATCGACGGCAACGACGAGCTGCGCGCTGTGCTGGATCTGATTGCCGCGGGGACGTTTTCGCGCGGGGACACCGAGGTGTTCAAGCCCGTCGTGGACAACCTGCGTTACGACGACCCCTTCCTGGTGTGCGCCGACTACGCGTCGTATGTGGACTGTCAGGAGCGGGTCGGCGCCGCGTGGCAGGATCGCGAGTCGTGGACCAAGATGTCGATCCTCAACACCGCGCGCAGCGGCAAGTTCTCGTCGGATCGCGCCATCACCGAGTACTGCGACGAGATCTGGAACGTCTGGCCGCTGACGGTCAAGATCTAGCGCCGGCCGGGTAGTCCGGCCGCGCCCGGCGGGCCATCGACCACCGCCGCGACCGGCCCCGCGGCAGCGCCGCCCGAAACGGGCTAGGGTGGGCGCTCACGCGCAGGGTGCACTGGGACGTTGTCGCGGCCCCGCGATCGACAGAACGACTCGTGGCAGGAGAGATGTGACCACACGCTTGCGCAGCCTTGTCCTGGTCCCGTTGACCGTGGCACTGGCCATGCTGCTGGTGCCGACCGCTTCGGCCGACACCTACACCGACCAGCTGGTGAGCAGGTTCGACGCCCAGACGCATGTGGTGGTCGATCCGGGCGCCAGACCGCCGCTGCAGAATCCCGACAAGCTGAACCAGCAGATTCTCACCAGCTCGTGGCGGTGGAGCGCGGGCCCACCGGTCTGGGTGGCGGCGGTGTCGCCCGCCCAGAGCGGGGTCACCACCGCCGACGCCGTACACACCGCCATGCTGGGCCGCAACGCCGGATTCAGCGGCGTCATCCTCGTCATCGACGCTCGCGGCTACCACGTGCGCGCCTACAACGTGCCCAAGGCGATCGCCGACAACGTCGACCAATTCATGAATCAGTCGGCGAGGGATCATCGCAACGACCCGTACGGCGCCACGAGCGCGTTCGTCGCCAGGCTGGCGAGCGCCAATGCAAGCCCCACCGGACCGGCGACCACCTCTGAAGTCGCGCACCAAAAGCACGACGAGTGGGCGTGGCTGAAGGTCACGCTGGTCATCTTCGGCATCGCGCTGGCCATGGCCGGCCTGTTCTGGTTCGCGATCGGCCGAAATCGTAAGCACCGCAAGGACTCCGAGGCACGTGAGGAAATCAAGCAGGAATTGATCGCGGCCACGTCGAACGTCAGCGACCTGGACAACGCGGTGCTCACCACCGGCGGCGCCGATGTCAGCGCCGAGTCGCTGAAAGCCAACGCCAGCCTGTACGACGCCCGAAAGGCCTACGAGAAGGGCGATTACGGCTCCGCGCGGGCGCATCTGCGGGTGGTCGAGTCCACGGTCGCCAAGGCCAACCGGAAGCTCGACCCGCGCCAACCCGACGTCGCGGCCGTGACTTCTGTCCCGGCCGACGACCGCAAGCAGGCCACCGTGCGGGCCAAGAATCCGGACACCGGCGAAACGGTGACGATCAACAACAACAACTACAGCACCACCGCGCAGCCGGGTTACCCGCACTACTACGGCGGCGGCTACCACAACGGAATGTTCTTCTACCCCGGCTATTACCCGTACGCGTTCTGGGGTCCCGGCTGGACGTGGGCGCTGACCGACGTGCTGCTGATGGACGCGTTGCTGGACGACCATTGGGGCGGCAGCTACGAGCGCGGCTTCGAGGCCGGCCGCGACTCCGCGTTCGCCGATGCCAACAGCTACGGCTATGACGGCGGACAGGGAGCCGGTTACGACAGCCCGCCGGCCGATGTGGGGTTCACCGGCGGCTACCAGGACTCCGGTGGCGCCGACGTCGGATTCGCGGGCAACGACGCCACCTACTCCGGCGGCGGTGACGTGGGCTTCGACGGTGGCTGGGACTCCGGCGGCGGCTGGGATTCCGGCGGCTCCGATTTCGGGGGCGGATCGGATTTCGGCGGCGGCGGTTCCGATTCCGGCGGCGGTGGCGACTTCGGGTTTTGAGGTCTCGCCGTCGAGAAGTTAGGTTCCTGCAATGAGTACGGACAAGATCAATCGCGCGATCCTGCTCACCATGGTGGTGATCGGGACGGTCGCCTACTGCTTGCTGTACAGCCACGCCTCGATCGTCTTCAGGCTCCTGGTGCCGCTCGGCCTGATCGTCCTGCTCGGGCTCGTCGTCCGGGATGTGATCAGGGACCGGCAATAGTCTTCGGAAGTCCAACAGCGGAGCAAGGACTGGAAAATGAGCACGTATCTCTACGGTCTGCTGACCCTGGTCACCCTCGTCCTGGCCGTGGCGCTGGCCGCCGTCGCCGCCGTGCACGTAAATCGCTTGGAGCGCCGAACGACTGCTCCGGTCAGTGAAGAAATCGGCAGCGCCAAAGCGGTTTTGCACAAGGTCCGCAAGGGCGAACCGATGTCGCGCGACGAGGTGGACTACGCCAAGCAGGTCGTTGCCGATCGCGGTTCGTTGATGACCCTGTGCATCCCGGGCGCGTTGTTCATGCTCGGCTGCTTCTTCGTCTTCGGCAGTCTCTACCACCTGCAGGGAGCGACGCCCTCGGAGCGCACATTCCTCGGGGTGATCCCCATGTTGACCTCGACAAACCTGGCCATTCAGATTCGCCGCAGCGCGCGGTTGCGGCGGCGGCTGAAGAAGCTGGCCTGACGCACGACGAGACCGGACGTGCGGCGCCCACCGGGCGCCCGGGTGGGCCGGCCGGCCTTCGAGGTCGTGTCCGGGTTGCGCTGTCCGGAGTCTTTGCACCATGATGTGTCAATTGAGCACATGACCGTCTACTATTTGGCGGGCACGAGGGCGAGGGCGGGGGGCACGAACACGATGTCCGGACCGGGTCGCGAGAGGTGATCGAATGAGCCCTCGTTTCGTCGGTCGGACCGTCCTGGCGCGAACCTGGATGCCGTTGGTCGCCGTGGTCGCGGTCGGCGTGGGTCTGCTCTGCATGTACAAGGTGCATCAGTTCTCCGAACCGGAGCCGGTCATCACCGTCAACGGTCCGCAGGCACCCGAGGAGTTCAACATCAAGCGGATCACCTACGAGGTGTTCGGCGACGCCGGCCAGGGCGGGAAACTGGTCTACGTCGACATCGACGGTCATCCGCATCAGGTCGACATCACCACCCTGCCGTGGTCCCACACGGAGACCACCACGCTCACGGTGGCGTCCGGCAGCATCTCGGTGCACGTCCACGGCGGTCAGGTCGGTTGCCGAATGCTGGTGGACGGCGTCATCCGCGACGAACAATCGGGCGATCATCAGGACGCCGACGTCCAGTGCAGGGTGAAGTCGGCATGACCGAGCATCGCCTCGAGGATCCCAGGGTCAAGCGTCCGTTCATCCCGAAAATGGTGCGCGCCCTGGCGATTCCGATCATCTTGTTCTGGGCCCTGCTCGCGGTCACCACCAATACCTTTATGCCCCAAGTGGAACGGGTCGCCGAAGAGCTCGCCGGGCCGATGGTCCCGCATTACGCGCCCTCGCAGCGGGCGCTGCTGCACATCGGCGAGAAGTTCCACGAATCCAACTCCACGAACCTGACCATGGTGGTCTTCGAGGCGAACCGGCGACTGGGCGACCAGGATCACCGGTACTACGACGATTTGATGCGCCGCCTGCAGAACGACACCAAGCACGTCCAATACGTGATGGACTTGTGGGGCAAACCGTTCACCGCGGCCGGGGCGCAATCCGTCGACGGCAAGTGCACCTATGTGCTCCTTCGTCTCGCCGGTGACATCGGCCAGATCCAGGCCAACCAGTCCGTGGACGCCGTCCGCGACATCATCAAGAAGGACACGCCTCCGCCGGGCCTCAAGGTCTACGTCAGCGGGGCGGCTCCGCTGGCCTCCGACACGCTCACCATCGCCAACGCCAGCCTGAACAACGTCACCATCGTGACGATCATCCTCATCGTCGTGATGTTGCTGCTGGTGTACCGCACCCCGTCCACCCTGCTGGTGCCCCTGCTCGGCGTCCTCATCGAAATGCTTGTCGCCAAGGGCATCGTCTCGACCCTCGGGCATTACGGATACATCGAATTGTCGTCGTTCGCGGTGAACATCGTCATCGCGCTGACCCTGGGGGCCGGAACCGACTACGGCATCTTCCTGATGGGCCGCTATCACGAGGCGCGCCAGGCCGGTGAGAGCCGGGAGGACAGTTTCTACATCGCCTACAAGGGCGTGGCACCCATCATCATCGGCTCCGGACTGACGATCGCCGGCGCCTGTTACTGCCTGACGTTCGCGCGGCTCAACTACTTCCATACCATGGGGCCGGCCGTCGCGATCACCATGCTGTTCACCATCGCGGCGGCGATGACGCTGGGCCCGGCGGTGCTGACCGTGGGCAGCCTGTTCGGGATGTTCGACCCGAGAACCAACGTCCACGGGCGGCTTTATCGGCGCATCGGTGCCAGCGTGGTGCGCTGGCCGGTGCCGATCCTGGTGGCCAGTTCCGCCGTCGTCATGCTCGGCGCGATCTTCGTGCCGAGCTACCGGCAGAACTACGACGATCGCCAGTACCAACCTGCCAGTGCGCCTGCGAATCTCGGTTTCCAGGCCGCCGATCGGCACTTCCCCAAGAGCAAGCTGTTCTCCGAGATGTTGATGGTCGAGACCGATCACGACATGCGCAACTCGGCCGACTTCATCTCGCTGGACCGCGTCGCCAGGGCGCTGATCCGGCTGCACGGCGTGGCGATGGTGCAGGGCATGACGCGGCCGTTAGGCCGGGCGCTCGAACACGCCAGCATTCCCTACCTGTTCACCACGCAGGGCAGCGGCAACGGTCAACAACTCCCGTTCAACAGGGAGCAGAACTCCAACACCGATGCGCAGGCCGAGATCCAGGCGCACTCCGTGGCGGTGCTACGCAAAGAGATCGGCTTCTTCCAGAAGGTGTCCGACGAACTGCACCAGACGGTGCTCACCGTCGAGGACCTCAAACGGGTCAGCAACGAAATGAACGAGGAAGTCTCGAACCTCGACGATTTCTTCCGGCCCATCAAGAGCTACTTCTATTGGGAGAAACACTGTTTCGACATCCCGATCTGCTGGGCGTTCCGATCGCTGTGGGACACCATCGATCACATCGACCACTTGGCCGAAGATATCGACAAGGCCGAAATCTCCCTCGCGGAGGTGGACAAGGCCTTCCCGCAGATCATCGCCCAACTGAAGGCCACCGCAGATGACACCGAGGCGCTGCAGCTGAAGTTGGTCAACAGTTACGGCTCGGCCGACCTGCAGTCCATCCAGACCGAGCAGACCTTCGACGATTCGATCAACGTCGGCAACGACTTCGACAGGTCCCGCAGCGACGACTACTTCTATATCCCGCACGAGGCCTTCGACAACGAGGACCTCAAGGCAGGCATGAAGCTGATGATGTCGCCGGACGGCAAAGCCGCCCGTTTCATCGTCACCCACGAGGGTGATGCGATGGGCCCCGAAGGGGTCGAGCACGTCGAGCAGTTCCCCGACGCGATAAAGACGATCCTCAAAGAGACGTCGCTGGCCGGCGCCCGGGTCTATATCGGGGGCTCGGGATCCAACGACAAGGACATCAAGCAATACGCGATGTCGGATCTGTTGATCGCGGCGATCGCGGCCTTCGTGCTGATCTTCCTGATCATGTTGTTCATCACGCGAAGCCTGGTGGCGGCCTTGGTGATTCCCGGCACCGTGGCCTTCTCCTACGCCGGGGCGTTCGGCCTGTCCATCCTTTTCTGGCAGCACCTGGTCGGCCTGCACCTGCACTGGCTCGTGCTGCCGTTGACGTTCATCATCCTGGTGGCCGTCGGATCGGACTACAACCTGCTGCTGATCAACCGGGTCAAAGAGGAGCTGCACGGCGGGATCCACACCGGCCTGATCCGCGCGCTGGGCAGCACCGGCGGCGTGGTGACCTCCGCCGGTTTGGTGTTCGCCTTCACCATGCTGGCCATGCTCACCAGCGATCTGAGGACCATCGGTCAGGTGGGATCGACCGTGTGCATCGGCCTGCTGCTGGACACGTTGATCGTGCGCTCGTTCGTCGTGCCCTCCATCCTGCGGATCCTGGGGCCGTGGTTCTGGTGGCCGACGCTGGTACGCCCCCGTCCGCTGCCACAGCATTGATGCGGATCTGACGAATCGTTGACCGGATTGAACACATCTCGTTAATGTGTTCACATGTCGACGACGACGCCGCGTGAGACGATCCGCGCCGTCTCACCGTCGCTGCTGTCGGCCACCACCAGCACGCTGCGCCGGCTGGGCCCCCGCCAGTTCAACCTGACCGCCGTCGCCGAGATCGCCGGTGTGTCGCGCGGGACCGTGCACAACGCGTTCGGAAACCGCGAAACCGCACTGAAAACCGCGCTCGACGAACTCGCCACCGGTTTCATCACCACCATGGCGGCCGAAGTGCAGCGGCAAGACAACCTCGCCGGCCAGGTGGCCGCGGCCGCCAACGTGATCTGCAAGCACCGGCAGACCTCAGACCCGCTGGGCCCGAAGGGGTTCAATCAGAGCCTCATCGTCCTGCTGCTCGACAACCTGGGCGAGGACCTCATGCAGCGCTCCATCGAACTCTGGGCGCCGCTGGTCCGGGCCGCCCAGCGCCGGGGCGAAGTCGGCAAGTCGGTCAATCCCCGGCACGCCGCGGAATGGATCGTGCGCGTGCTGCTCAGCTTCGAACTGCTGCCGCCGATGGTGGTCAATCTGGAAAGCCCCCGCGCCGTCGGCAAATTCGTCTCCGACCACATCGTGGCCGGACTCACCGGAAGCGAGAGGAGACGAGATGGCTGACTACGACGTCGCCGTCATCGGAGCCGGCCCGGGCGGCATCGCCGCCGGGCACCTGTTGCGTCAGAAGGGGATTTTCGACTTCGTCATCCTGGAGCGCGGCGACGACGTCGGCGGCACCTGGCGCGACAACCACTACCCCGGCCTGGCCGTGGACATCCCCAGCCTGTGGTATCAGCTCTCGTTCGCGCCGAACCCCAACTGGTCACGCTTCTTCGCCCCGGGCCGCGAACTCTACGACTATTTCCGCGACACCGCCCGGTCGCTGCATCTGTACGACCATTTGCAGACCGGCTGCAACGTGCTGCGCCAGTCCTGGGATGACACGACGCAGCGTTGGCACCTCGACATCGATGGAAAGCCCTGCGTCACAGCGCGTTTCGTCATCAGCTCGGTGGGTGGCTATGTCAACGCCAAGCAGCGCGTCGACATCGACGGAATCGACGACTTCGCCGGCACCATCCTGCGGCCCAACGCCTGGGACGACGGCTACGACCCGCGCGGCAAGCGCGTCGCGGTGATCGGCACCGGCTCCAGCGGTGTGCAGATCGCCGCCGCCCTATCGGGTCAGGCTGCCAATCTCGAGGTGTACCAACGCACACCGGCCTGGGTGCTGCCGAAGATCGACTTCGACATTCCCCCGCTGATGCGTCGGTTCCTGCGGGTGCCCGGCGTGGTCGGCGCCATCAACTCGGCGGGACGATGGGCAATGGACATCGCGATGATCGCGCCCATCGTCCACCTGCTGTCGCGGCTGCCGCAGCGCGTCCTGGTTCGCACGATGCCGTTGTACGACGCGTACTGCCGCGCCTTGTACCGGCTGCTGCTGCGGGCGGTGGTGCACGACCCGGCCACCCGCGCCGCGCTCGTCCCGCGATACGGGATCCTCGCCAAGCGGCCGGTGATCTCCAGCAGCTTCCTGCCGGCACTGAACAATCCGAACACCCACCTGATCACCACCGCCATCGATCGAATCACCGCCACCGGCATCCGTACCGTCGACGGAGTCGAACATCCCGCCGACCTCATCGTCGCGGCAACCGGTTACGAGCTGTGGACGGACCCGGAGACCTATCGACCCGGAACCGTGGTGGGCACAGCCGGATTCGACCTCGGCGAGCATTACCGCACGCACGGCCTGCACGCCTATGCCGGCACGGCGCACCCGCAGTTGCCCAACCGGTGGGAGATCGTCGGGCCGCTGGGCTTCGTCGGCTTCGCGTGGCCGGACTTCGTCGAGACGATGGCCGCCCACGCGGTCCGGATCATCGACGTCGCGCGCCGGCAGGGCACCGAGGTCGTGCGCGTCAAACCCCAAGCGTTCCAGCGGTGGAACGCGCTGATGCGGCGCCGCGCAAAAACGGCCCACCTGTACTTCACCGAGTGCAATCCGGGGTTGTCCACGTATTTCATCAACTCCCAGCGCGACACCGTCTATCACCGGCCACAAACGATCGCCGCCTCGCGGCGCTTCGCGCGCAAGTCGGCACTGTCCGACTACGAGTTTTCCCGCGCCGCCGCGCCGTGCGAGGCGGCCCCGACCCGGAAGGCCCAGATAGCATGAGCGACAACGACAAACCGTTGGCCGGCCGGGTCGCATTCGTCACGGGCGCCGCGCGCGGACAGGGCCGTTCGCATTGCGTGCGGCTGGCCCGGGCCGGGGCGGACGTCGTGGCCATCGACGTGTGCGGCCCGGTGGCGGCGAACAACGGCTACCCGGCCGCGACGCCGGAGGACCTGGCCGAAACGACGAGCCTGGTGGAAAGCGAAGGCCGCAAGATGCTGGCCGCGCAGGTCGACGTCCGCGACGCCGCGGGCCAACAACGGCTCGTCGACGACGCGATCACCCAATTCGGCCGCCTGGACATCGTCGTCGCCAACGCCGGCGTGCTCAATTGGGGCCGGCTGTGGGAGATTTCGGCGCAGCAATGGCAAGAGGTCCTCGACACCAACCTGACCGGAGTTTGGAACACCATCAAAGCGACCGTGCCGGCGATGATTCAGGCGGGCAACGGGGGCTCGATCATCACCATCAGCTCGGCGGCGGGCATCAAGGCCGTACCGGGATGCGGTCACTACTGCGCCAGCAAGTTCGGCGTGGTCGGGCTGACGAACTCGTTGGCGGTCGAACTGGGTGGATACGGCATCCGCGTCA
>NZ_LZMG01000178.1:0-2850 GCF_001673615.1 Mycobacterium sp. 1245499.0 | reverse complement strand
GTCTCGGCCAGCAGCAAATCGAGCTGGGTGGTGATCTTGAATGCCAGCGGGTCGCCGTCGACCACCTGGACCTGGCCACCGACATGCTCGACCAGCGACGCGTCGTCGGTGAAACCCACGCCGCCACCGGCCCGGTAGGCCCCGTAGGCACGCAACAGCAGACCGGTCGCGAAGCCCTGCGGGGTCTGCACGGCACGCAGCCCGGCGCGTTCCGGCGTCCCGAGCACCACCCCGTTGGCGTCCACGGCCTTGATGGTGTCATGCAGGGGCAGGGCCGGCACCACGGCGTCGTGGCCGGCCCGCAGCGCCTCCACCACGCGGATCACCAGCGACGGGGGCGTCAGGGCACGCGCGGCGTCGTGCACGAGGACGTACTCGGGGGCGGCTGTGACGGCGGCCAGGGCCAGGCGCACAGATTCGGTGCGGTCGGTCCCGCCGGCGACGACGGTGGCTCGGCCGGCCTCGACGTCATCAGCCAGCACCCGGCCGGCCTCGTCGATCCGGTCGGCGGGAACGGCCGCCACGACGTGATCGACCACCCCGGCTGCCAACAAACCGGCGACGGCGCGCTGCAGCAGCGTGCGGCCGTCGACCAAACAGAATGCCTTGGGAATACCTGCGGCCAGTCGTTCGCCCGACCCTGCGGCGGGGACGACTGCGACTACGTTGCCTGACGTGCCGGTCTCCGGGGCCAACCCCGGCTGCGGGACCAACCCCGGCTGCGGGACCAACGGAGTGTCAGGACCTTCAGGAAGCGGCGGCCAGAACCTCGTCGAGGATGGTCTCCGCCTTGGCGTCGTCGGTGCTCTCGGCCAGCGCCAACTCGCCGACCAGAATCTGGCGGGCCTTGGCCAGCATGCGCTTCTCGCCGGCCGACAGGCCACGCTCCTGATCGCGACGCCACAGGTCGCGAACTACCTCGGCGACCTTGTTGACATCGCCGGAAGCAAGCTTTTCGAGGTTGGCCTTGTAGCGGCGCGACCAGTTGGTCGGCTCCTCGGTGTGCGGGGCCCGCAGCACCTGGAAAACCTTGTCCAAACCCTCTTGTCCGACGACGTCGCGGACACCCACATACTCAGCGTTCTCGGCGGGAACTCGAACGGTCAGGTCGCCCTGCGCCACCTTCAGGACGAGATATTCTTTTTGCTCCCCTTTGATCGTCCGGGTTTCGATCGCCTCGACTAACGCAGCACCGTGATGCGGGTAAACAACGGTGTCGCCGACCTTGAAGATCATCTGATTCGAGCCCCTTTCGTTACTTCATCCTAACACGGCCGCCTAACTACGCGCGAAGCAACGATGCAGGTCAGGGGCACAACACGCGCAGATTAGGGGTTGACATGCGGACCAAGTCGTGCAGTGCAGCACATTACCAATGCCCCCGACGCGGCCCGGCGGCCGCCTCGAGGACGGCTGTTACGGCGCTCCGGCGCTGGTCTGGCGCCCCGCGCTATCGCGCGCAAGACCTTCCTACTACTGTGCATAGTTGCATCAGTCGAACCGGCTCAGCAGGAGGCTCGAGAGAGTGAACCGCTTCAAGATCCGCCTCGGCCTTCCCGCGCTCGCCGTCGCCGGCGTGATGGCCGTCCTGGCCGCTCTGCTCAGCGGTTGCGGAGCCGGACAGGTCTCGCAGATGGCGGTCCAGGAGCCCGCCATCAACGGCAACAAGGTCACGTTCAACAACGTGGCGCTGCGCAACATCCGGATCCAGGCCTACCAAAGCGGTGATTACCTGCAGCCGGGCCGCACCGTGGACCTGGTGCTGGTGGCCGTCAACCTGTCGCCGAACACGCCCGACCGGCTCGTCGGCATCACCAGCGACATCGGCACGGTGACGGTCAGCGGCGACGCCCGCCTGCCCGCCGGTGGATCGCTATTCATCGGCACGCCCGACGGCGAGAAGGTGGCGCCGGGTCCGGTCGGTTCGAACACCGCCGCGGCCAAGGCGACCATCAATTTGGCCAAGCCCATCTCCAACGGGCTGACCTACAACTTCACCTTCAATTTCGAGAAGGCCGGCCAGGCCACCGTCGCGGTGCCGATCTCGGCCGGGCTGACGCCGCCGCAGCAAAACCAGGCGGGCTAACCGCCTGTCGTGACACGGGCTTGTCGTAGCGGCTCGATACCGTCATGGCGTGGCAACCGCGCGCTCGCAATACCGCTGTTCGGAATGTCGGCATGTCACCGCGAAGTGGGTCGGCCGCTGCATGGAGTGCGGAACCTGGGGCACCGTTGACGAGGTCCCGGTGCTCAGCGCGGTCGCCGGCCGTCGCGGCGCCCTGGCCACGGCGGCGCCGGCCGTGCCCATCACATCCATCGAGCCCAACGCCAGCCAGCACCGCACGACGGGGGTAGACGAACTCGACCGCGTGCTCGGCGGCGGCGTGGTGCCCGGCTCGGTCACGCTGCTGGCCGGCGATCCCGGCGTGGGCAAGTCGACGCTGCTGCTCGAGGTCGCGCATCGCTGGGCGAAAGCGGGCCGCCGCGCCCTGTACATCTCCGGTGAGGAGTCGGCGGGCCAGATCCGGTTGCGCGCGGACCGCATCGGCTGCGGCAGCGACGAGCTCTACCTGGCCGCCGAATCCGACCTGCACACCGTCCTCGAGCACATCGCGACGGTCAGGCCCGCGCTGGTGATCGTGGACTCGGTGCAGACCATGTCCACCACCGAGGCCGACGGTGTGGCCGGCGGCGTCACGCAGGTCCGCGCGGTGACGTCGGCCCTGACCGCGGCGGCCAAGACCAACGGCGTCGCGCTGATCCTGGTCGGGCACGTCACCAAGGACGGGGCCATCGCCGGGCCGCGTTCCCTCGAGCACCTCGTCGACGTGGTGCTGCACTTCGAGGGCG
>NZ_LZMG01000177.1:0-31379 GCF_001673615.1 Mycobacterium sp. 1245499.0 | reverse complement strand
GGTTTTTGAGAGTTCCCAGTGCGGCTTGGCAGTTGCGCATGTGGTCCAAAAAACACAGGGAATCGCGGATCGACGGCCCAGATGGACTGGACCTTCGGCGAGGTCATCTCCTACGCCTCGCGGGGCGTCACGCTGAATCCCGGTGACGTCATCGGCTCCGGGACGGTGCCCACCTGCACGCTGGTCGAGCACCTCAATCCCGCTGCGCTGGAAGCGTTTCCGGGCTGGCTGCACGACGGCGACGTCGTCACGCTTCGGGTCCAGGGCTTGGGGGAGACTCGGCAAACTGTCCGCGCCAGCGGCGCGCCGCACCATCTGGCCCCCCGGCCCAACCCCGACGCCGCACCTGCCCCGGCCCGGGTCAACCGCGCGCCGGCGAAGGTGCCCTACACCCGCGGGCTGCATCAGGTCGGCGACCGGGTGTGGGCATGGACGCTGCCCGACGGCGGTTACGGGTGGAGCAACGCCGGGCTGATCGCCGGCGACGGTGCGTCGCTGTTGGTGGACACCCTGTTCGACCTGGCGCTGACCCGCGAGATGCTCGCCGCCATGCGGCCCATCACCGGGCCGGCGCCGATCACCGACGCGGTGATCACCCACTCCAACGGCGACCACACCCACGGCAATCAGCTGCTCGACGCGTCGGTGCGCATCATCGCCGCCCGCGGCACCGCCGAGGAGATCGAGCACGGCATGGCCCCCGAGATGCTGGCCATGGCGCAGACCGCCAACCTCGGGCCGGTGGCAACGCCGTACACACGGGAACGCTTCGGGCACTTCGACTTCAGCAACATCACGCTGCGCAACGCCGACCAGACCTTCGAACGAAGCCTGTCGATCGAGGTGGGTGGACGCCGGATCGACGTGCTGAACCTGGGTCCCGCGCACACCGCCGCCGACTCGGTGGTGCATGTGCCCGACGCCGGCGTGCTGTTCGGCGGCGACCTGTTGTTCATCGGCTGCACGCCCATCGTGTGGGCGGGCCCGATCGCCAACTGGGTCGCGGCGTGCGACGCGATGGTCGCGCTGGACGCTGCCACGGTGGTGCCCGGCCACGGCCCGGTCACAGACCCGGATGGAATCCGTGCGGTGCGTGACTATCTCGTGCACGTCGCCGAACAGGCCGAGGCCGCATACCGCCGGGGCCTGTCGTGGGCCGAGGCCGCCGACACCATCGACCTCGGCGAGTACGCGACCTGGTTGGACGCTGAGCGCGTCGTCGTCAACGTCTACCAGCGATACCGCGAACTCGACGCGCAGACACCGCATTTGGAGGTCATGGCCCTGCTGGTGATGCAGGCCGAATGGCTGGCGAAGCGGTCGGCGTGATGCACCGCGCCGGCTAGCGCCGCACGGCCCTGACGAAGCTGATCGTGGTGGCGGGCACCTGCTGCCCGGCGGATCCCAGTTCCGGCAGACCCGCGGCGGCGAACAGGTCGGTGAGCCGAAACGTGGTGGTATCCCACCCGTTTGCGGCCAGGTGTGCGGCGACGTCGGTGTGCTCGCCGGGGTAGGCCAGGCCGGCGATGTCCAGCTCGAGCCCCTGCCTCCGCCACCCCTCGGTCATGCGCTGCGCCTGCTCCTGGCCCTCCGGCGTCGACGGGGCGACGGTCCCGAAATCGGCGGCGAACCGGCTGCCCTCGCTGGACAACGGAATGATGGCGTTCAGCAACCGCACTTCGGCTTCGGGCGGAAGGAATCCGATCAGCACTCCCTCGGCCAGCCACGCCGTCGGCTGATCCGGGTCAAAGCCGGCCTCCTGCAAAGCCGCCGGCCAGTCCTCGCGCAAATCGATGCCCACGGTGCGGAGTTCGGCGGTGGGGGCCGCGCCGATCTCGGCCAGCGTCGCCGTCTTGAACGCGATCACCTCCGGCTGATCGATCTCGTACACCGTCGTCCCGGCCGGCCACCGCAGCCGGTAGGCCCGCGAATCCAGCCCGGACGCCACGATCACCACCTGACGCAGCCCGGCCTGCCCGGCGGCGGCGAAGTAGTCGTCGTAGAACCGGCCCCGAGCCGCGAAGGTGTCCACCATTCGCGAGAAGGCGACGCCCTCTTCGATGTCGGCCGAATCGAGTTCGCCGCTGGCCAGCTTGGTGAAGACGTCCAGCCCGACGGCACGCACCAGCGGCTCGGCGAACTCATCGGTGATGACCGGTTGAGGACGTTTGGTGGCGGCCGCGCGGGCGGCGGCCACCATGGTGGCGGTGGCGCCCACGCTGCTGGCCAGGTCCCAGCTGTCGCCTTCGGTTCGTGCCATGGCTTCTCCTTCGGTGTGGTGGCAAAACCACGGTATGCCTCATCGGTGAACAGGCACGTCGCCTACGGTTCCCCTATGCCCGCAGTGACACTGGAAGCTCTCGAAGACAACATCGCCTGCATCACCCTGAACCGGCCCGAGCGCCTCAACGCCATCGACGGGTCGTTGATCGACGGCGTGGACAAGGCGCTCGACGTTCTCGACGAGGGCGAGTTCCGGGTGGCGATCCTGACCGGTGCCGGGCGCGGCTTTTGCGCCGGCGCCGACCTGAGCGGCACCGGCCAGCCGTGGACGCAGAACAAGCCGACCACCCCGGCGTTCAAGGTGAACTACGACGCGCAGGTTCGGTTGGCCAACCTGTACACCCGGATCTACGAGATGGACATTCCGGTGATCGGAGCGGTGAACGGTGTCGCCGTCGGTGGCGGCCTGGCGTTCTCGTTGGTCTGCGACGTCCGGGTCGCCTCCGAGCAGGCCCGGTTCGGTTCGGTGTTCATCAAGGCGGGCTTCTCGTCGATGGACATGGGCACCAGCTACCTGTTACCGAAGATCGT
The DNA here is from genome assembly GCF_001673615.1 of Mycobacterium sp. 1245499.0. Lineage (NCBI taxonomy): Bacteria > Bacillati > Actinomycetota > Actinomycetes > Mycobacteriales > Mycobacteriaceae > Mycobacterium > Mycobacterium sp. 1245499.0. The sequence continues at coordinate 28,565 of NZ_LZMG01000177.1, read as the reverse complement.
CGGCGCCGGCGTGGCCCGCGAACTCATGCTCACCGGCCGCATCATCGATGCGGCCGAGGCCTATCGCATCAAGCTGGTGCACGAGGTCGTCGCCCCCGACGAGCTGCTGCCCGCCGCGCTCAAGCTGGCCCGTTCGATCGCCGAGAACAACGCTTATGGCGTGTGGCAGACCAAGATCGGGCTCAACGCCGCGCTCGATGCGCCCAGCCTGCGCCATGCCATCGAGATCGAGAACCGCACCCAGATCCTCAGCGGCTTCACCAACAACCCGGTCGAGGCCGCCTTGGCGCACCGAGAGAAGCGCGCCCCGAAATGGGATTCGTTGTGAATTCTAGAGTTTCGCGATCACGTTCTCGGCGAACATCTCCAGGTTGCGGATCTTGCTGTCCAGCGGCTCGGTGTCCTTGCCCTTGATGTAGGGGATGCGGAAGCCGACGATGACGTCGGTGACGCCCTTGTCCTCGAGCCGCTTGATGCCGTCCGCGGTGTAGGCGTCGGCCGAGATGACGTGGATCTCGAACGGCCCCGTCTTGCCGGCCTCTTCGCGGAACTTCTTGAGCTTGGCCAATAGGTGATCGAGCTCCTCGGGGTCACCGCCGCCGTGCATCCAGCCGTCCAGGCGCGCGGCGCGCCGCAGGGCCGCGTCGGCGTGCCCGCCGATCAGGATCGGCACGGGCTTGGTCGGGGCGGGCGTCATCTTGGTCTTGGGGATGTCGTAGAACTCGCCGTGGAACTCGAAATACTCACCGGTGGTGAGGCCCTGGATGATCTCGATGCATTCGTCCATCCGCTTGCCGCGCCTGGCGAACGGGACACCCAGCAGCTCGTAGTCCTCGGGCCATGGGCTGGTGCCGACGCCGAAACCCACTCGGTTGTCGGTCATCGCGGCCAGCGAGCCAATCTGCTTGGCCACCAACGCCGGTGGGCGGATGGGCAGCTTGAGGACGAAGAAGTTGAACCGCAGCTTGGTGGTCACCGCGCCCAATGCCGATGTCAGCACGAAGGTTTCGATGAACTCCTTGCCGTCCAGGAACTCGCGGTTGCCGTCCGGGGTGTAGGGGTACTTCGAGTCGGATTCGAAGGGATAGGCGATGCTGTCGGCGATCGTCATGGCGTCGTAGCCAGCCGCCTCGGCTGCCTTGGCCAGCGGGATGTAGTACCTAAAGTCAGTCATCGCCTCTGCATAGGTAAACCGCACGTCATCTGCCTTCCTGGAGGGGTCGTCCCTCGACATTAGAACGTGTTCTAGTTTCAGCACAACCGGCAGCTGGGCGCGACGGGAACGGGGGCGCCGTCGAGGGACGGTTTCGGATTACAGCTGGTTCTCGGGACCGATGACCGCCCACACCGTCTTGCCGGACGGGGTGGGCGTGCTGCCCCACGCGCGCGACAACGCTTCGACGATCGCCAGCCCGGACACGTCGATGCCCTTCGGCGGCGACGGCAGCCGCACCGCGGGCGCGTCGCTGGCGTCGGACACCGCGATGGTCGCGGTGGTGCCCTGCGCTTCGATGCGCACCGCCGGAACGCTCGCGGTGTGCTCGAGCACGTTCTCCACGAAAACGTTGACCACCACCAGGGCCACCGGAATGAGTTTCGATTGCGACCAGGTGGTGAGCCACTCGCGGACCATGCGCCGTGACTCGCGCAGGCTGGTCAGGTCGGCGGGCAGCTGGACATCGGCGCGCCGCACCGGGCGGCGGCTGTTCTGGCCGAGCGCCTTCATTGCCGCCTTTTCGCTCGGATAGACCGGCATGAAGTGGGTGATCCCGCTATTGCTGATCGCCTCGCGGGTCGCCCGGTCGGTGCAGACCAACACGATCGGCACGTGGGGAGCGCTGCCAACCTGCCAGTAGGCGCCCATGAAGGTCGACCATGCTGATTCAGTGTGCGCCTTGAGGCCGGAGACGTTGACGATCACGGCGGCGGCGTCGTCCAACGTGGCCTTGAGAATTCGCTCGAGCACAGTGGTGGCGTTGGCGGCATCCAGCTCACCGTCGACGGTCAGAACGGCGACCGAGTCATCCGTTCGCATCGCAACGGCCACGGGGCTCATCCCAGCTCGGTCCTGGCGTCCGGTTCCATTTACCGCTCCTCGCATTCTGCCGGGCCGACTGCTTGAGTATCCGCTCTCAGGGGCAAAAGTCTACTTCGCAACTCGTCGGCGACTACGCAGGCAGAATCCACAGGCGATCGGGATTCGCCCGAATCTGTGCCGCAAGCCCGCAGTGAAGGCATCATGTGTTCCCCTCCCCACCCGCTGGGGCGTTCGACTTTCATCGCCCCAGCGTGCTGTGGAGTCCGTCGCCCAGCACGCGCTTCCCCGGGGTTACCACGCGCTGAGCGCCGCCAAACTTTTGGGTACGTTCAACAAACGTGCATTAACCAGCGCAAAGGCACCGATTTCGGCGGCCGCGGCGGCCCCGAGCGGGACTCAGCGGTTGCTCAGTGCGTAGGGCGGAGCGCCCACCCCGGCGACCGAGTGCGTTCCCCACGGTGTCTGTTCGACGATGCGTGCCGGCGCGCTGCGCCGACCGATGGTCAGTGTGCCGGTCCGCACTTGCTTGAAGAGGTCGTCCGACAACGGTCCGGCCGCCGAATCGAAGACGGTTCCCTGCCAGTGATAGCGGCCGTCGAGCGGGTCCAGATGGCCGGTCAGCCGGACCTGTACCGGATGGCGGGCGCCACCGATTTCCAGGGTGGCGGCTCCGCTGTAGGTGTTGTCGCCGGCGGGCGCGGTGGCCGACAGTTCGAAGGCGGATGCCACCGGGGGCGGCTCGGCCGGTCGCAACTGGGCCCGCTCGTTGAACACCCGCTGGCTGCTGGCCCGCACCTCGATGCAGGCGCTGGCGGTGCGCGCCATGACTTTCAGGCACTCGGCGACGTAGCGCGCCTGGGCGTCCCGATCGGGTCCGGTGATGACGAAGTAGTTCGGGAATCCGCGGACCGCCACCCCACAGAACGGCTCCATCCCGTCGTGCCAGGCCCGCCGCAGGGTGAGGCCGCCCGCGCCGATCAAGCCGTCGTCGGCGGCGTCCTCGGGGATGAAGAAGCCGGTGCCATAGACGATGGCGTCGACGCGGTGCTCGACGCCGTCGGCGGTGCGCACGCCCGCTGCGGTGACCGCCTCGATCGCCGACGCGGCGATCGTCAGCAGCGGCCGCGCGGCGGCGGGCCGGGCGCGGCTGCGCAGCCAGCGTTTGGCGCGGGTGGACCATGCCGGGATGTCGGCCACCACCCGACGTGGTGCGTGGGCGAACACGGTGACAGAAGCTGCCGCCCGAGTCAGTCGCTCGAGGTGATGGGCCGCCGCGGCGTCGGTGCCGATCGCCGCGATGTGCTTGCCGGACGGATCGAATCCGCGGTCCCATGCCGCGGCGTGAAACGTCGCACCGCGAAAGGTCTTGTCTCCAGGAAACTTCGGTATCCACGGGGTGCCGGGCCGGCGGTGTGCGTCGACGACGACGTGCGCCCGGACGACGCGGCCGCCGTCGGTGTGTAGCGTCCAGGTGTCGGTGCCCTCGTCGAACACGCAACGCGGGACCGGGACGTCCAGCGTCGCGACGTCGGTCACGCCGGCGGACTGCAAAACGGAGCGGACGCTGGCGTCCGGACCGATGACGACCAGCGGATGCTCAGCCGTCACAGAAACCTGCTGCGCTTCCAACCGCGGCGCGCGATCGGCCCCAGCAGGCCCACCTCGGTCAGAAACGCCGCCAGCGGAGCGAAGCCGGCCACCTGGGTGTCGCGGCGATGTGGGCTGGTGCGCGCGACCTTTCGGGCCCGCTTGGGGTCTAGGCCCGCCCGTGCGTACGGGACCGGATTGCTGAACAGGTAGTTGAAGAAGTATCCGCCCAACCCATTGATGTTGGCCATGAACCAACGGTTGAACCGGGGCATCTCAACGACGCGCTTACGGGCGCCGTCGCGCGCGAACTGGATGTGGCGTGCCTCTTCGGTGACGTGAATCCGCATGAGGCGCTGGATGATTGGCTGCAGTTCCGGGTCGTCCATCATCTGCCGCTGCAGCGAGTCGAAGATCTCCTCACCGATCAGGGCGGCCACCCAGAGCATCGAGCCGCGCTGAAACGCCAACGGCAGCGCATTGATGATCATTCGGTGAAACAGCTTGGGGCGCACCGGCTTTGCCCCGATGCGTTCGATGGCCTTGCCGAACATCACCATGTGGCGGGTCTCGTCGCCCAGTTCGGTCAGCTTGTAGTGCGTCGACCTGCTGGTCGGGTCTTCATGCAGGATGGTGCGCAGCAGCGCCTGGTTGAGCATGTTCTCGAACCAGATCCCGGCCGAGAGCGTGTTGACCAATTCCTGGCGGGACAGCTCGATTTGTTGTTCGCGGGACATCTCGTCCCACATGGGGGTGCCGTAGAGCGACACCAGCCGGGGCGGCAGATAGAACTTGTCCGGATCCAGCGGTGCGTCCCAATCGATGTCGACGACGGGTTCGTAGGACTTCTTGACCGAGCCCTTCAGCAACCGGTCCGAGAAGTCTTCACGACTCGGCCCTGGGGGCTTCACCGCTGAGGTCATGCGCCGCTCCCTCCATTGGGTGCTTCAGACGGTACCCATGGTACTGGGTACTTGGGGTCCCGGCTAGATGTCGAAGGTTGCGATTCGGCAATCTGACGGGCAACGAGCATCAGGAGGCGACGCGGTGGGCCGGCACATTCATGTCATCGGCATCGGGGCCGGCGACCCCGATTACGTGACCGTGCAGGCGATCAAGGCGCTCAACGCCACACAGGTCTTCTTCGCGATGGACAAGGGCGAACAGAAGAGCGACCTGGTGGCGCTGCGACGCGAGGTCTGCGACCGGTTCATCCGTGAGCCGGGCTACCGGTTCGTCGAGCTGGCCGACCCCAAGCGGGCAGACGATGCCGACTACCGGGGCGCGGTTGCTCAGTGGCACGCCGCCCGGGCGCAGATCTGGGCCGATGCGATCGCCGCCGAACTCGGTCCGCACGGCGTCGGTGGGTTTCTGGCCTGGGGCGATCCGTCGCTCTACGACAGCACCCTGCGCATCCTCGACGCGGTGGCCGCGCGCGTCGACTTCACGTTCGACGTCATCCCGGGGATCACCGCCGTGCAGGCGCTGACGGCACGCCACCGCATCCCGCTCAACGAGGTAGGCGAACCCGTGCTGATCACCACGGGCAGGCAACTGCGCACCCACGGGCCGTCTTCGGCATCGGCCGTGGTGATGCTCGATGGCGACTGCTCGTTTCAGGTCTGCCCGCCCGACACGCAGATCTGGTGGGGCGCCTACCTCGGCACCGACGATGAACTGCTCATCGCGGGCACGTTGGGCGAGGTGGGGCCGCGCATCGTTTCGCTGCGAGCCGAAGCCCGCGCCCGGCACGGCTGGATCATGGACACCTATTTGCTGCGACCGGCACACTGAAACCGTGCCCGAACTACCCGAGATCGAAGCGCTGGTCGACCACCTGCGGCGCCACGCCGTCGGCCTGCCGATCGGCCGGGTCGACATCGCCGCCCTGTCCGTGCTCAAGACCTTCGACCCGCCGATCAGCGCGCTGCACGGCCAGACCGTCGCCGGGGCCGAGCGGTGGGGCAAGTACCTCGGGCTGCGCACCGACAACCTCTTCTTGATCGCGCATCTGTCGCGTGCCGGCTGGCTGCGTTGGTCGGACAAGCTGGGCGCCGCGCCGCTGCGTCCCGGCAAGGGCCCGATCGCGCTGCGGGTGCACCTGGGCAGGCCCGGCGAGGCGCCCGGTTTCGACCTCACCGAGGCCGGCACCCAAAAGCGGCTGGCGGTGTGGCTGGTCGACGACCCGGCTCAGGTCCCCGGCATCGCCGCGCTGGGCCCGGACGCGTTGGATCTGGACGCCGACGCGCTGGCCGATCTATTGGCCGGCAACACCGGCCGGATCAAGACCGTCATCACCGACCAGAAGGTGATCGCCGGGATCGGCAACGCGTATAGCGACGAGATCCTGCACGTCGCGCGGATCTCGCCCTTCGCCACGGCCGGCAAGCTGTCCGATCAGCAACTCGCCACCCTGCACGACGCGATGGTTTCGGTGCTCACCGATGCGGTGACCCGATCCGTCGGGCAGGGCGCGGCCACGCTCAAGGGCGAGAAGCGCTCCGGCTTGCGGGTGCACGCCCGCACCGGGCTGCCCTGTCCGGTGTGCGGGGACACCGTGCGCGAAGTCTCGTTCGCGGACAAGTCTTTTCAGTACTGCCCGACGTGTCAGACCGGCGGGAAGATCCTGGCCGACCGGCGGATGTCGCGTTTGCTGAAGTAGTCGCCGGGCCGGGACTTGACACCTGTCGATATGCTGCCCCGATGACTCGCCAGAAGATCCTCATCACCGGTGCCAGCTCCGGCCTGGGCGCCGGCATGGCGCGTGCGTTCGCCGCCAAGGGCCGCGACCTCGCCCTGTGCGCGCGGCGCACCGACCGGCTCGATGAGCTCAAAGCCGAGCTGTCGCAAAAGCATCCGGGCATCAACATCGCCGTCGCCGCGCTCGACGTCAACGACCACGAGGCCGTCCCCAAGGTGTTCGCCGAACTCAGCGACGAACTCGGGGGCATCGACCGCATCGTCGTCAACGCCGGCATCGGCAAGGGCGCAAAGCTGGGGTCCGGCAAGCTGTGGGCGAACAAGGCCACCATCGAGACCAACCTGGTCTCAGCGCTGGTGCAGATCGAGGCCGCACTGGAGATGTTCAACAAGAACGGATCGGGGCACCTGGTGCTCATTTCGTCGGTGCTCGGCAACACCGGCGTCCCGGGCGTCAAGGCCGCTTACTGCGCCAGCAAGGCGGGGCTGACGTCATTGGGTGAGTCGCTGCGCGCCGAGTATTCGAAAGGTCCGATCAGGGTCACCGTGATCGAGCCCGGTTACATCGAATCGGAGATGACCGCCAAGTCGGGGAGCACGATGCTGATGGTGGACAACGAGACTGGTGTCAAGGCGCTGGTCGGTGCCATCGAGCGCGAGCCTGGCCGGGCCGTGGTGCCGCGGTGGCCGTGGGCGCCGCTGGTGCAACTGATGCGGGTGCTGCCGCCGCCGCTGACCAAGATGTTCGCCTGATTCAGCTGGTCCGCCCGCGCTCGCTGCGGTAGCGGCGCACCAGGGCGTCGGTGGAGCTGTCCGACTGCGGCGCCGGCGAGCCGTCCGAGGTGATCACCGGAAGCAGGGCCTTGGCCTGAGTTTTACCCAGCTCCACGCCCCACTGGTCGAACGAGTCGATCCCCCAGATCACGCCCTCGGTGAAGACCTGGTGCTCATACAGCGCGATCAGCTGGCCCATCACCGACGGGGTGAGCCGGTTGGCCAGGATCGAGGTCGAGGGCCGGTTACCGGGCATCACCTTGTGCGGCACGATGTCGGCGGGGGTGCCCTCGGCGGCGATCTCCTCGGCGGTCTTGCCGAACGCCAGCACCTGGGTCTGGGCGAAGAAGTTGCTCATCAACAGGTCGTGCATGCTGCCGTCGCCTTCGGCGGTGGGCAGGTCGTCGAGGGGTTGGCTGAACCCGATGAAGTCGGCGGGCACCAGCCGGGTGCCCTGATGCAACAGCTGGTAGAACGCGTGCTGCCCGTTGGTTCCCGGTTCGCCCCAGAATATTTCACCGGTGTCGGTGGTGACCGGGCTGCCGTCCGCGCGGGTCGATTTGCCGTTGGATTCCATGGTCAGCTGTTGCAGGTATGCCGCGAAGCGCGCCAGGTCATTGGAGTACGGCAGCACGGCGCGCGACTGCGCGCCCATGAAACTGGAGTACCACAGGCCGATAAGCCCAAGCAGCACAGGCGCGTTGGATTCCAGCGGCGCGGTCTTGAAATGCCGGTCGACGATGTGGAACCCGGATAGGAAGTCCCCGAAGGCTTCTCGGCCGATGACGGCCATCACCGACAGGCCGATCGCCGAATCCACCGAGTAGCGGCCCCCGACCCAATCCCAGAACCCGAACATGTTGTCGGTGTTGATGCCGAAGTCGTCGACGAGGCGTTTGTTGGTGGAGACGGCGACGAAGTGCTGGGCCACCGCCGCGTCCCCGAGGGCGTCAGTGATCCAGCGGCGTGCGGCCGTGGCATTGGTCAGGGTTTCCAGCGTCGAGAACGTTTTCGACGCTACGATGAAAAGCGTTGTGGCGGGGTCCAAGTCGGCCAGAGTGGCGATCAGGTCGGCAGGGTCGACATTGGAGACGAAACGCGCCGAGATCCCCGCATCCGCGTAGTGGCGCAGCGCCTGATAGACCATCACCGGGCCAAGGTCCGATCCGCCGATGCCGATGTTGACGACCGTGCTGATCCGTTTGCCGGTAGCCCCCGTCCATTCACCGCTGCGCAACCGGTCGGTGAAATCGCCCATGGCGTCGAGCACCGAGTGCACCTCCGCGACCACGTTCTGGCCGTCGACGGTCAGCTCGGCATCCCGGGGCAGCCGCAGCGCGGTGTGCAGGACCGCGCGATCCTCGGAGGTGTTGATGTGCACCCCGGCGAACATCTGGTCGCGCCGTTCTTCGAGATTGGCCGTGCGCGCCAGATCGACCAAGAGCCGCAGCGTTTCTCGCGTGATGCGGTGCTTGCTGTAATCGATGTAGAGGTCACCGACGGAGACGGTCAGCTCGCGGCCGCGATCGGGATCGTCGTCGAAGAACTGACGCAGATGGGTCTGGCCGATCTGTTCATGATGCCTGCGCAGGGCGTCCCACGCCGGGGTGGCGGTGATGTCGGGGAGGGTGTGCACGGATGTCATTGGCGTCGCTCCTCTTCATCGCTTCGCTCTGCATCGTCGCCGACGCGGGTCATTGGCGTCGCTCCTCTTCATCGCTTCGCTCTGCATCGTCGCCGACGCGGGTCATGCTTCGACCCTATGGGTTGTGACGTGACGGAGCCAGGTGTAGCGCCGCGCCGATGCGACCCGGTCAGTGACCGAGCCGGCCCCTGCCCAGGCGCAGCAGCAGAATCGCCAGGTCCTTGCCTTCGGGGCCGAGTTCGCTGTAGCGCTCGATCACCTTCATCTCGCGGCTATGGACCAGCCGCGTGCCGCCCGAGGCCATCCGGGCCTCGCCGATCGCCTGAGACACCTCGGTGCGCCGCTGCACCGCGGCCAGAATCGCGGCGTCGAGCCGGTCGATCTCGTGACGCAACTCGTCTATGTCGGTGGGCACTTCGGTCGCCACCGTCTCGATGTTCATCTCTGCTGACTCCGCGTCTTCGTCGTGATGTGGGGGTTCTGGTCTCATGCAGTATCGGGCCTCACAAAAGACGAGCCCCGAGTGCCGAAGCGGACCACGGGGCTCTGCGGAAGCAGTTAGACCACGGGCACCGCGAACTGGTACCCGTAGGGAAATCGGCGGCGCCACTCCTGCGCCGAGGAGCGTCGCCGACATTGCACGTTGAGCACGAATCGAGTGTGCCACTAAAAACCGTGAACACGCAAAAAATCGCGTTTAAGCTGCGCTTTTTGGACTCCGGTGCAATTAGCCGGCCGGATGGAACCAGCTTCGGAAACGCCATTCCGACACGCCGGATTTCGGGTAGCGTCCGTGACGCCGCACCGGCCGGTCCGGCCACTAGCCTGGTCTGATCCCGGGGCGCTGATGCGTCAGTGGGCGGCGGTAAGTTTGGACTGACATGAGTGTGCACGTAACAGATGCCAAGCCGGCCTCCGAAGCAGACCAACTGCTCGAGGGTCTCAATCCGCAACAGCGCCAAGCGGTGGTGCATGAGGGTTCGCCCCTGCTGATCGTCGCGGGCGCGGGTTCGGGAAAGACCGCGGTGTTGACCCGCCGCATCGCCTACCTGATCGCCGAACGCGGGGTCGGGGTCGGGCAGGTGCTGGCCATCACCTTCACCAACAAGGCCGCCGCCGAGATGCGCGAACGGGTGGTCCGGCTGGTGGGCAACCGGGCCCGCGCCATGTGGGTGTCCACCTTCCACTCGACCTGCGTGCGCATCCTGCGCAACCAGGCGTCGTTGATCGAGGGCCTGAACTCCAACTTCTCCATCTACGACGCCGACGACTCGCGGCGGCTGCTGCAGATGATCGGCCGCGACATGGGGCTCGACATCAAGCGCTACTCGCCGCGACTGCTGGCCAACGCCATCTCGAACCTCAAGAACGAGCTGATCGACCCCGCCGGGGCGGTAGCCAACCTGACCGACGACTCCGACGAGTTGTCCCGCACCGTGGCCAGCGTTTACGGCGAGTACCAGCGGCGGTTGCGCGCGGCCAACGCCCTGGACTTCGACGACCTGATCGGCGAGACCGTGGCGGTGCTGCGCGCCTTCCCGCAGATTGCCCAGCACTACCGGCGGCGGTTCCGCCACGTCCTGGTCGACGAGTACCAGGACACCAACCACGCGCAGTACGTGCTGGTCCGCGAATTGGCGGGTCGCGGCGGTTCAGCGAGGCACGCCGGAGCTGGCCCGGGGGCCGGCGGAGGCGAGGTGAAGCTGGGACCGCCGAATCAACCCGGCAGTGACGAGGTATCCGACGAGGTTCCACCGGCGGAACTGTGTGTGGTCGGGGACGCCGACCAGTCGATCTATGCGTTCCGCGGCGCCACCATCCGCAACATCGAAGACTTCGAACGCGACTACCCGGACGCGACAACCATTCTGCTGGAACAGAATTACCGCTCGACGCAAAACATCCTGTCCGCCGCGAACTCGGTGATCGCCCGCAACTCCGGACGCCGGGACAAGCGGCTGTGGACCGCCGAAGGCGCCGGCGAGCTGATCGTCGGCTATGTCGCCGACAACGAGCACGACGAGGCCCGATTCGTCGCCGAGGAGATCGACGCGCTCGCCGAAAAGGGCGAGATCACCTACAACGATGTCGCCATCTTCTACCGCACCAACAACTCGTCGCGGTCGTTCGAAGAGGTGTTCATCCGCGCCGGAATACCCTACAAAGTCGTTGGGGGAGTGCGCTTTTACGAGCGCAAGGAGATCCGCGACATCGTCGCCTACCTGCGGGTGCTGGACAACCCCGGCGACGCGGTCAGCATGCGGCGCATCCTCAACACCCCGCGCCGGGGCATCGGCGATCGCGCCGAGGCGTGCGTGGCGGTGTATGCCGAGAACACCGGCGCCAGTTTCGCCGACGCGCTGGTGGCCGCGGCCGAAGGCAAAGTGCCGATGCTGAATTCGCGCGCGGAGAAGGCGATCGCCGGTTTCGTCGAGCTGCTTGACGAGCTGCGCGGCCGCCTGGACGACGACCTCGGCGACCTGGTCGAGTCGGTGCTCGAACGCACCGGATATCGCCGGGAGCTGGAATCGTCCACCGATCCCCAGGAGCTGGCGCGCCTGGACAACCTCAATGAACTCGTCAGCGTGGCACACGAATTCAGCACCGACCGCGCCAACGCCGCGGCGCTGGGCGAGTCCTTGCAGACACCTGAAGACGAGGACGTGCCGGACACCGGCGTGCTGGCGGAATTCCTGGAACGGGTCTCGCTGGTCTCCGACAGCGACGAGATCCCCGAGGACGGCGCCGGCATGGTCACCCTGATGACGCTGCACACGGCCAAGGGCCTCGAATTTCCGGTGGTGTTCGTCACCGGCTGGGAGGACGGAATGTTCCCCCACATGCGGTCCTTGGACGATCCGGTCGAGCTCTCCGAGGAGCGACGGCTGGCCTACGTCGGGATCACCCGGGCCCGCCAACGCCTCTATGTCAGCAGGGCGATCGTCAGGTCGTCCTGGGGGCAGCCCATGCTCAATCCCGAATCGCGCTTCCTGCAAGAGATTCCGCAAGAGCTCATCGAATGGCGGCGCACGGCACCCACCCCGTCGTTCAGCGCGCCGGTGAGCGGCGCCGGCCGGTTCGGCACCCCGCGGGCGGCCCCGACCCGTTCGGGGATGAGCAAGCGACCGCTGCTGGTGCTCGAACCCGGAGACCGGGTGACGCACGACAAGTACGGACTGGGCCGGGTCGAGGAAGTGTCCGGCGTCGGCGAATCGGCCATGTCGCTGATCGACTTCGGCAGCTCGGGACGGGTGAAGCTGATGCACAACCACGCCCCGATCAGCAAGCTCTAGCCGCGATCACGAGCTTCCGCATCGAGAGTGCACTCAGCGCGAGAAATCGGCGAAATCCTCACCGGGAGTGCACGTTCGGCAAAGGTCAGGCGTCCAGCCAGCGTTTGGTTTGCGGCAGCAGCACGAGCACGACCGTGGCGATCGGCAATGCGGGCAGCAGATGCACAACCCAGGCGACCCGCGCCCCGGCGATGAACACGCCGATGTAGGTGAGGACGGCGACCAGCGCTCCGGCCATCAGCAGGTAGCGGCTGATCGATCGGCGCTGCAGCAGCAAGATCACGCCAGAGACCGTGGTGCCGGCGAAGACCAGGGCCAGGAAGGCGACCGCGATGCAGAACAGGCGGTCAGTTCGCCACCAGCCGGCGATCAGGTCGGTGGCCACCACCGACGTGGCCCAGCCGCTGACGATGCTCACTGCGCACGCGGCGACGGCCGTCCGATCGCTGGGCTCGATGGCCGGCACTCCGTAACCCGTGCGGGCCGCGCCGGAACCGGACCGGTAGGGCGGCGGCTGCGGGGTGAAGTGGGTGGTGGGGGTGTCCGGCGTGGTGGGGATGGGACCGGTCGGCGCGCGGCGGATGATCCGTGTCCGTGAGTCGGAGGGCGGGTCGTGCTCCGGTGGGGGCTCGGGCGGACGCGGACCGGAATTTTCTTCGTTCGGCGCGGTCACCTCAGCCAGCGTAGTTGCCGACGCTGAGACCACGCTTAGCGAGCCACGGCACCGGATCGATCCGCTCGGTGCCGCCCTGGAGGACCTCGAAATGCAGGTGCGGGCCGGTGGAATTGCCCCGATTGCCCATGGTGGCGATCTGGTCGCCGGCCATCACGCGCTCACCGACGCTGACCAACGCGGTGTTGATGTGACCGTAGAGCGTGACCGTGCCGTCGGCGTGGCGCAGCTTGACCAGCATGCCGTAGCCGCCGGCCGGACCGGCGTCGATGACGACGCCGTCGGACACCGCGTAGATCGGGGTGCCGATCGAGTTGGCCAGGTCGATGCCGGCGTGCAGCACTCCCCAGCGGTAGCCGAAGTTGGAAGTGAAGATGCCTTTGGTCGGCATCACGTAGAGCGGTTGAGACAACCGGGCCTCGCGCTGAGCGCGGTCGTTGGCGAAGGCGACGCCCTTGGCCAGCTCCTGGTTGTGCAGCGCGGCGGTGGCCGCGGGCTCCGCCGCGATCACCTGGGGGCCGCGGACGGTGTTGCTGGCGCCCGCGCCGCCGGTGAGCGCGGAGGCGTTCGCGGTCAGCACCGCGTCGGTCTTGGGGGTGTCGGCGTGGCTGGTGGCCGTGTGCGCGGCCGCGGCGGCGGCGCCGGCGGCCATCGCCGAGATCAGCAGGCGGCCCCGGGCCGCGCTGGTCGGTTGCTTGCGGTGCTGCCCGCCGCGCCGCGCGACGCCGACGACGTCGGTGACGTGTGGGCGATCGAGGCGCCGCTCGGTGCGGGGCTCGATGACCACCCGCGGCAGCACCTCGGTGACGGGCGCCGCCAGCCATGCCGGGCGCAGGTCGTCCGCGTCGTGCAGGTCGTCGAGTTCGGGCGCCAGCAGCACCTGTGCTTCGTTGTCGAACGTCGAGTCATTGCTGAAGTCCAGGTCGCCGAGATCACCGGCGTCGTCGCTGAATTCGAAGTCGTCGAAATCGAAGCCGTCGAGCGGGAGGATTTCGGTTACTTCGGTGCGGTGCGGGGCTTCCGCCCACCGGGCGCCTGCCGCGCGACCAACCCTCACGACGCCCTCAGTTACGGCAGAAGGCCGGGCAAAACGGTGCTGGGACAACCTGAAATGTCCTCGTATCGTGACCATAACGTTATCTGGACCCTAGGAAGGTATCCGCTAACGCGCGGAACTGGCAACCTCGTCGCAGAATCCGGGCGGAATTGTGATTTGGATCACGCGGACGGTCAACCCATAGCTCGTGAGCTGTGCCACATCGGCGGACGCGGCGGTCAAAGGCATTTGAGGGGTGGATACAGTTCGTCCGTGCGAGTTGCCGAGTGCGGCACCGCCCACCAAGAGGCCTAGTAGTTGAGTCGAGCGAAGACAGAGAGTCCATGGACCTTTTCGAGTATCAAGCAAAAGAATTGTTCGCCAAGCACAACGTACCGACTACGCCGGGACGCGTGACCGACACGGCCGAGGGCGCTCGCGAGATCGCCACCGAGATCGGTCGCCCGGTGATGGTCAAAGCGCAGGTGAAGGTCGGCGGGCGCGGCAAGGCGGGTGGCGTCAAGTACGCGGCGACGCCCGAGGACGCCTACGAGCACGCCAAGAACATCCTCGGCCTGGACATCAAGGGCCACGTGGTGAAGAAGCTGCTGGTCGCCGAGGCCAGCGACATCGCCGAGGAGTACTACATCTCCTTCCTGCTCGACCGCGCCAACCGCACCTACCTGGCCATGTGTTCGGTCGAGGGCGGCATGGAAATCGAGGAGGTGGCCGCCACCAAGCCGGAGCGGCTGGCCAAGGTTCCGGTGGACGCCGTCAAGGGCGTCGACCTGGCGACCGCGCGGTCCATCGCCGAGCAGGGCCACCTACCCGCCGAGGTGCTGGACGCCGCCGCGGTCACCATCAACAAGCTGTGGGAGGTCTTCGTCGCCGAGGACGCCACCCTGGTCGAGGTCAACCCGTTGGTGCGCACTCCCTCCCGCGGTGAGGACGACCCAGGCCAGATCCTGGCGCTGGACGGCAAGGTCACGCTGGACGCCAACGCCGACTTCCGTCAGCCGGGCCACGCCGAGTTCGAGGACCGCGACGCGACCGACCCGCTCGAGCTCAAGGCCAAGGAGCATGACCTCAACTACGTCAAGCTGGACGGCTCCGTGGGCATCATCGGTAACGGGGCGGGCCTGGTCATGTCGACGCTCGACGTCGTCGCCTACGCGGGCGAGAAGCACGGCGGGGTCAAGCCGGCCAACTTCCTCGACATCGGCGGTGGCGCGTCGGCCGAGGTGATGGCCGCGGGCCTCGACGTCATCCTGAACGACAAGCAGGTCAAGAGCGTGTTCGTGAACGTGTTCGGCGGCATCACATCCTGCGACGCCGTCGCCAACGGCATCGTGACCGCGCTGAACATGCTCGGCGACGAGGCCAACAAGCCGCTCGTGGTCCGGCTCGACGGCAACAACGTCGACGAAGGCCGCCGGATCCTGGCCCAAGCCAACCACCCGCTGGTGATCCAGGCCGAGACCATGGACGCCGGTGCCGACAAAGCCGCCGAGCTGGCGAACAAGTAAGGGAACCAAGCTATGTCGATCTTCCTGAACAAGGACTCCAAGGTCATCGTCCAGGGCATCACCGGCGGTGAGGGCACCAAGCACACCGCGCTGATGCTCAAGGCCGGCACCCAGGTGGTGGGCGGCGTGAACGCCCGCAAGGCGGGCACGACCGTGTCGCACGTGGACCCGGTCGGCAAGGACGTCGAGCTGCCCGTGTTTGGCACCGTCGCCGAAGCAATCAGGGAAACCGGCGCCAACGTCTCGGTCGTGTTCGTGCCGCCGAAGTTCGCCAAGGACGCCGTCATCGAGGCCATCGACGCCGAGATCCCGCTGCTGGTCGTCATCACCGAGGGAATTCCGGTGCAGGACAGCGCCTATGCGTGGGCCTACAACGTCGACAAGGGGCAGAAGACCCGCATCATCGGGCCGAACTGCCCTGGCATCATCACCCCGGGCGAGGCGCTGGCCGGCATCACGCCGGCCAACATCAGCGGCCCCGGTCCGGTCGGGCTGGTGTCCAAGTCGGGCACCCTGACCTACCAGATGATGTACGAGCTGCGCGATTTCGGCTTCTCCACCTCGATCGGTATCGGCGGTGACCCGGTGATCGGGACCACCCACATCGACGCCATCGAGGCCTTCGAGAAGGACCCCGACACCAAGGTCATCGTGATGATCGGTGAGATCGGCGGTGACGCCGAGGAGCGGGCGGCCGACTACATCAAGGCCAACGTGTCCAAGCCGGTCGTCGGTTACGTCGCGGGATTCACCGCGCCGGAGGGCAAGACGATGGGCCACGCTGGCGCCATCGTGTCCGGCTCGTCGGGCACCGCGGCCGCCAAGAAGGAGGCCCTGGAGGCCGCCGGCGTCAAGGTCGGCAAGACGCCGTCGGAGACCGCCGCGCTCGCCCGGGAGATCCTGCAGAGCCTGTGAGCAGGGCCGTTCGCGGCCAAATTGGAACACGTTTCAGGTTTCGGTTAGCCCGACGAATTAACACTTGTCAGGAGGCCTGTAATTCCGGTGCATCCCCGCACCCCGGTGCTCGTCGGCGTCGGCCAGTTCACCGAGCGCATCGACGACGCTGACTACCGGGGCATGTCGGCGGTCGACCTCGCGACGGCCGCCGCGCAGGCGGCCCTTGCCGACACGGGCGCCAACGGCGTTGCACAGGCCGTCGACACCGTCTTCGGGCTTCGGCAATTCGAGATCTCCGGCCCGATGCCCGCGACGCTCGGCAAGTCGAACAACTACCCGCGCTCGGTGATGAACCGGCTCGGCGGCGACCCAACCCGGGTGGTACTGGAACCGGTCGGCGGGCAGGGGCCGCAGAAGCTCGTCACGGAGGCGGGCAACACCATCGTGGCGGGCGACGCCGACGTGGTGCTGATCATGGGCTCGGAGCCGGGGTCGACGGCGCGCTACTTCGCCAACCGTGACGACAAGCCGGACTTCACCGAAGACGTCGAGGGTCAACTGGAGGATCGCGGTCACCAGATCTCGAGTTACATCGACGAATACACCATCCAGCACGGTTTGACCGGGGCGCCGGTGCAGTACGGGCTGCTCGAGAACGCCCGCCGCGCCCGCCTGGGACGCAGCGTGGCCGACTATCGGCGCGAAATGGCCGAACTGTTCGCCCCAATGTCCAAAGTGGCTGCCAAGAACCCGTTTTCGTCATCGCCGGTCGAGCGGTCGGTCGAGGAGATCATCACGGTCACCGACGACAACCGGATGATCAGTGACCCATACCCCCGGTTGCTCGTCGCCCGCGATCAGGTCAACCAGGGCGCGGCGGCGGTGCTGATGTCCGTGGAAGCCGCGACCCGCCTCGGTGTGGCGCAAGACAAATGGGTTTACCTGCACGGCCACTCCGACATGGTCGAGCAGGCGATGCTCGACCGCGTCGACCTCGGGGCCAGCCCGGCGGCGGTCCACGCGGCCCGAGAAGCGTTGCGGTTAGCGGGAATTGGCGTTGACGACATCGCCACCTTTGATCTGTACAGCTGCTTCCCGTTCCCGGTCTTCGTCATCTGCGAAGCTCTCGGCATCGACGGCGACGACCCGCGCGGTCTGACCTTGACCGGCGGATTGCCGTACTTCGGCGGCCCCGGCAACAGCTACTCCCTGCACGCTATCGCCGAGACGGTCGCGCAGATGCGGGACAGGCCAGGGCAGTTCGGCCTCGTCGGCGCCAACGGCGGGATCATGAGCAAGTACTCCGTCGGCATCTACTCGACCACACCCGTGGACTGGCGCACCGACAACTGTGCGGAGCTGAACAAGCAGGTTGAAGCGCTGCCCAAGGTCAACGTCACCAAAACGCCCGACGGTGAAGCGACGATCGAGACGTACTCCGTGCGCTACGACTGGCCGGTCCGGACCGGCATCATCGTCGGCAGGCTCGAGACGGACAACACGCGATTCATGGCGACGACCGACGACGAGGATCTGGTCGCGTTGATGTGCGACGGCGATCCGCTCGGTGCGGAAATCTCGGTGTGGTCGACCGGTAACGGTAACCGCGCGTCGCTGCGTTAGCGGCTGTCGCCGTCGCGACACATAAACCACGCACCCGACACGCCGTCCCGCGTCGCACTGGTTTAAGTCTCGGCGTTCACGGGCTCGGCGACACGCCTGGCCTGGGGTCAGACCAGGGCGGCGAGCTTGCCGGCCAAGCGCTCGACGTAGGCGGCGACCTCGTCCTCGGATTTGTCCGGCAGCCCGAACAGCACCTCGGTCACGCCGAGCTCGGCCCACTTGGCCAGCTTCTCGGGCACCGGCTTGAAGTCCAGCGCCACGATCTGCGGGGCGCCGTCGCGGCCCGCGGCCGCCCAGGTGTCCTGCAGCAACTTGACCGGCTCGTCGATGTCGAAGTCGCGCGGGGTGGTGATCCAGCCGTCGGCGCTGCGGGCGATCCACTTGAAGTTCTTCTCGGTGCCCGCCGCGCCGACCAGCACCGGGACGTGCGGCTGCACGGGCTTGGGCCAGGCCCAGCTGGGACCGAACTTGACGAACTCGCCATCGTAGGAGGCTTCTTCTTCGGTCCACAGCGCCCGCATCGCCTCGAGGTACTCGCGCAGCATCGTGCGGCGCCGGCCCGGCGGCACATTGTGGTCGGCGAGTTCGTCGGTGTTCCAGCCGAACCCGACGCCCAGGCTGACCCGTCCGCCGGACAGGTGGTCAAGGGTGGCAATACTTTTCGCCAACGTGATCGGGTCGTGTTCGACGGGAAGAGCCACCGCGGTGGACAGCCGCACCCGCGAGGTGACCGCGCACGCCGCGCCCAGGCTCACCCAGGGGTCTAGTGTCCGCATGTAGCGGTCGTCGGGCAGCGACTCGTCCCCGGTGGTGGGGTGAGCCGCCTCGCGCTTCACCGGAATGTGGGTGTGTTCTGGCACGTAGAAGGTCGTAAAGCCGTGGTCGTCGGCGAGCTTCGCGGCCTTCGCCGGGGAGATGCCACGATCGCTGGTAAAAAGCACAAGCCCGTAATCCATGGGGTGAATTAGAACGTGTTCTACCTCCGCTGGGCAAGCCGTCGTGAAACGGACCGTCTCGCGAGCAGGTCGCGGGCCCGCCGATGCGGACGTCACCGAGCAAGCCGGTGGCAGCGGCACGGGCTGCCGCACGTGCGCTAGCGTGGGTGATCGACCGCGTCGCTAACGCAGCGAGGCGCCTGGAAGCACAGCGTTGCACTGCAACTGTGGCGACCGCTAGGCAGTTCAAGGCACTGGAAGCAACAGGAGGAGCCATGACCTACTCTCCCGGAAGCCCGGGCTATCCACCGGCGCAACCCGGCGGCGCCTATGCGGGCGGCACACCGTCCTTCGCCAAGGACGACCACGGAACGAGCAAGCTGCCGTTCTACCTGAACATCGCGGTGGTGGTTCTCGGTCTGGCCGCCTACCTTCTGAACTTCGGCCCCACCTTTACCATCGGCGCCGACCTCGGCCCGGGCATCGGTGGCCGCGCCGGTGACGCCGGCACCGCGGTCGTGGTTGCCGTGCTGGCGGCGCTGCTCGCCGGGCTCGGCCTGCTGCCGAAGGCCAGGAACTACGCGGGAGTCGTCGCGGTCATTGCGGTGCTGGGTGCCTTGCTCGCCATCACCGAGACGATCAACCTGCCCGCCGGTTTCTCGATCGGCTGGGCGATGTGGCCGCTGGTGGCGGCCGTCGTGCTCCAGGCGATCGCCGCCGTCGTCGTGGTCCTGCTGGACTCCGGGGTGATCACCGCCCCGGCGCCGCGGCCCAAATACGACCCGTACGCGCAGTATGGCCAGTACGGGCAATACGGCCAATACGGTCAGCAGCAGCCCTACTACGGTCAGCAGCCGGGCGGCCAGCAGCACGGCGGGCAGCAGCAGTCGCCGCAGGGCTACGGTTCGCAGTACGGCGGCTATTCGCCGAGCGCGGCGCCCACCCAGAGCGGCGCTCCGACCGGCGGTTTCGGCGCTCAGCCCTCGCCGCAGTCCGGACCGCAACCGTCCGCGCAGCAGCACGGCTCGAACACGCCGCCCACCGGCTTCCCCAGCTTCAGCCCCCCGCCCAACGTCGGCGGATCGGACTCCTCGGCGACGGCAAACTTCTCCGAGCAGGGTGGGGGCCAGCAGTTCGGCCACGAGCAGCAGTCGCCGTCGTCACCGTCTGGGCCAGCGCCCTCCTAACCGTGCGCTGTCGCGCCTAGTCGGGGACGTGCCCCAGAGTGACACGGGTGGAGGACAACCGGGCAGCGGGCGCTCGCCAGGCGCGTGACCTCGTCAGGGTCGCGTTCGCCCCCGCGGTGGTGGCGTTGGTCATCATCGCCGCGGTCACGCTGATCCAGTTGTTGATCGCCAACAGCGACATGACCGGCGCGCTGGGCGCCATCGCCAGCATGTGGCTGGGCGTGCACCAGGTACCGGTCTCGATCGGCGGTCGCGTGCTCGGGGTGATGCCGCTGCTGCCGGTCCTGTTGATGGTCTGGGCCACCGCGCGCAGCACCGCCCGGGCGACGACGCCCTACTCGTCGTGGCTGGTCGTCCGCTGGGTCGTCGCCTCGGCGCTGGGCGGCCCGTTGTTCCTGACGGCGATCGCCCTGGCGGTCATCCACGACGCGTCCTCGGTGATCACCGAGCTGCAAACGCCCAGTGCGCTACGCGCGTTCCTCAGCGTGCTCGCGGTGCATGCCGCCGGCGCCGGCATCGGGGTGTGGTCCCGGGTGGGGCCGCGCGCGCTCGCGGCGGCGTCGCTGCCGTTCTGGCTGGGCGACTCGCTGCGCGCCGCTTCCGCCGGGGTATTGGCGTTGCTCGGGCTCTCCGGCTTCGTGACGGCCGGGTCGCTGGTGGTGCATTGGTCAACCATGCAGGAGCTCTACGGCATCACCGATTCGATCTTCGGCGAGTTCAGCCTCACCGTGCTGTCAATGCTGTACGCGCCCAACGTGATTGTCGGCACCGCGGCAATGGCCGTCGGCTCCAGCGCGCACATCGGATTCGCGACCTTCAGTTCGTTCACCGTGTTCGGTGGTGACATCCCGGCCGTGCCGGTGCTGGCCGCGGTCCCCAGGCCGCCGCTGGGGCCGGTGTGGGTGGCGCTGCTCATCATCGGTGCGTCGTCGGGTGTGGCGGTCGGGCAGCAGTGCGCCCGGCGGGCGCTACCGTTGCTGGCGGCCGCGGCCAAGCTGCTGGTCGCCGCGGTCGTGGGCGCGCTGGTGATGTCCGTGATCGCGTACGCCGGCAGCGGCCAGCTGGGTAACTTCGGGCACGTCGGCGTCGACCAGGGCGCGTTGCTCGTCGGCGTCTTCTTCTGGTTCGCGGTCGTCGGCGGGATCACGGTGGTGATGACCGGCGGAGTCAGCCGCCGTCCCCGGCGGCCCAAGGTCAAGCCCGCAGCGGCCGCGGCGGCCGAGGAACCGGCCGACTTCGCGGGCGTCTTCGACGACGAGCCGTCGCCCGACGAGGAGGAGGCGATCCCTGGGGAGGCGGGTGACGCGCTGGATCCGCCCGCGGGCGAGGCCGCCCAACCCGACCCCCCGATGACCGACACGCCATCCCCGCGCGAGCCCGGACAAGAAGCCACCGAGCGAGATTCCGAGGAATAAGCCTTCCGCCGGCCGCCGCGCGACAATCCGGTTGGCGCCGACGGGGTGCCGAGGTCGATCGCCCGACTCTGCTCACGTCGCTGCACGACCCGCATCGTCGGCGGGCTAGGCTCGCCGATGTGGTCGAACCGCTCCATGTGCCCCCGAACGCACCGGCACGGGTAGTGGTACTGGCGTCGGGCACCGGGTCGCTGCTGAATTCGCTGTTGACCTCCGCCGTCGCGGATTACCCGGCCCGGGTGGTCGCCGTCGGCGCCGACCGCGACTGCCTGGCCACCGAGATCGCCGCGGCCGCGTCCGTGCCCGCCTTCACCGTCCGGCTCGGCGAGCACCCCGACCGCGCCGCCTGGGACGCCGCCATCACCGAGGCCACCGCCGCACACTCGCCCGACCTGGTGGTCTCCGCCGGGTTCATGAAAATCCTTGGGCCGCAGTTCCTTTCACGGTTCTACGGTCGGGTCATCAACACCCATCCGGCGCTGTTGCCGGCGTTTCCGGGTGCGCACGGGGTGGCCGACGCATTGGCCTACGGTGTCAAGGTCACAGGCTGTACGGTGCACCTGGTGGACGCCGGGACGGACACCGGGCCGATTCTGGCGCAGGAATCCGTTCCGGTGCTCGACGGCGACACCGAAGAGACTCTGCACGAACGCATCAAAGTCACCGAGCGGAAGCTCCTGGTGGACGTGGTGGCCGCGATCGCAACACGCGGCCTGACCCTGGTCGGGAGAAAAGCGACGATCGGACGAAAGGCGACGAACCGATGAGCACCGACGACTGGCGGGAAGACGCCAAACGGCCGATCCGGCGCGCCCTGATCAGCGTGTACGACAAGACCGGGCTCGTCGACCTCGCCCAGGGACTGGCGGCCGCGGGTGTCGAAATCGTGTCGACCGGATCCACGGCGAAGGTCATTGCCGACAAAGGCATTCCGGTGACCCGGGTCGAGGAGCTGACCGGATTTCCCGAAGTGCTCGACGGCCGGGTCAAGACGCTGCACCCGCGCGTGCACGCGGGCCTGCTGGCGGACCTCCGCAAGCCCGAGCACGCCGCCGCGCTCGAGGAGCTCGGGATCGCGGCGTTCGAGCTCGTCGTCGTCAACCTGTACCCCTTCACCGAGACCGTCGACTCCGGGGCCAGCATCGACGAATGCGTCGAGCAGATCGACATCGGCGGCCCGTCGATGGTGCGGGCCGCGGCGAAGAACCACCCCAGCGTGGCGGTGATCGTCGACCCGCAGGGCTACGACGGAGTGTTGGCCGCGGTACGGTCGGGCGGGTTTAGCCTCGCCGAGCGCAAAAAGCTGGCGTCACTTGCCTTTCAGCACACCGCCGAGTACGACATCGCCGTCGCGAGCTGGATGGAGTCGACGCTGGCTCCCGAACATCCGCCGACGACTTTCCCGAAGTGGCTGGGCCGCAACTGGCGTCGCTCGGCGATGCTGCGCTACGGCGAGAACCCGCACCAGCAGGCGGCGCTGTACAGCGACCCCGGCGCCTGGCCAGGACTGGCGCAGGCCGAGCAGCTGCACGGAAAAGAGATGTCCTACAACAACTTCACCGATGCGGACGCGGCCTGGCGGGCCGCCTTCGACCACGAAGAGACCTGCGTCGCAATCATCAAGCACGCCAACCCATGTGGCATCGCCATCTCCTCGGAATCGGTCGCGGACGCGCACCGCAAGGCGCACGAATGCGATCCGTTGAGCGCCTTCGGCGGGGTCATCGCGTCCAACACCGAAGTCAGCCTGGAGATGGCCGAATACGTCAGCACCATCTTCACCGAGGTCATCGTCGCCCCCGCCTACGAGCCGGCCGCCCTGGAGGCCTTGACCCGCAAGAAGAACATCCGGGTGCTGGTGGCCTCGGAGCCGCTGACCGGTGGGACCGAGCTGCGGCCGATCAGCGGCGGACTTTTGGTGCAGCAGCGCGACGAGCTCGACGCGCACGGCGACAACCCCGCGAATTGGACGCTGGCCACCGGCTCACCGGCCGATCCGGCGACGCTGGCCGACCTGGTGTTCGCCTGGCGCGTCTGTCGCGCCGTCAAATCGAATGCGATCGTGATCGCCGGCGGCGGAGCCACCATCGGCGTCGGCATGGGTCAGGTGAACCGGGTCGACGCGGCGCGGCTGGCCGTTGAAAGAGGGAATGCGCGCGGCGGCGACCGGGTGCACGGCGCCGTCGCGGCCTCCGACGCGTTCTTCCCGTTCCCCGACGGGCTCGAGACGCTGACCGGCGCCGGGGTGAAGGCGATCGTGCACCCCGGCGGATCGGTGCGCGACGACGAAGTGACCGCGGCGGCCGCCAACGCCGGCATTTCGCTCTATCTGACCGGGGCGCGCCACTTCGCGCACTAGCCACGGTGTGCGCGTGCGACGCGCCTGTCAATAAGCGTCTAGTGAACGCCCTTGGCATGACTCGTCAGAGCGCGCGTCGTAGCGTGGAGTGGTGACGTCACCGAGCAACCTGCCCCGCACCGTCGGCGAGCTGCGCGCCGCCGGTCATCGTGAACGGGGAGTCAAGCAGGAAATCCGCGAAAATCTGCTCGCACGCCTCGCCGAAGGCGGGGATGGCGAAGCCATCTGGCCGGGCATTCTGGGATTCGACGACACCGTGCTGCCGCAACTGGAGCGGGCGCTGATCGCCGGTCATGACTTCGTGCTGCTCGGTGAGCGCGGCCAGGGCAAGACCCGGCTGCTGCGCGCACTGATCGGCCTGCTCGACGAGTGGACGCCGGTGATCGCCGGTGCCGAGCTCGGGGAGCACCCGTACAGCCCGATCACCCCGGAGTCCATCCGCAAGGCCGCCACCCTCGGCGACGACCTGCCCATCGAGTGGCGGCACCGCAGCGAGCGCTACACCGAGAAGCTCGCCACCCCGGACACCAGCGTCGCCGACCTGGTCGGCGACATCGACCCGATCAAGGTCGCCGAGGGCCGCAGCCTGGGCGACCCCGAGACCATCGCCTACGGCCTGATCCCGCGCGCACACCGCGGCATCGTCGCCGTCAACGAGCTGCCCGACCTGGCCGAGCGCATCCAGGTATCGATGCTCAACGTGATGGAGGAGCGCGACATCCAGGTCCGCGGCTACACCTTGCGCCTGCCGCTGGACGTTCTCGTGGTCGCCAGCGCCAACCCCGAGGACTACACCAACCGCGGTCGCATCATCACCCCGCTCAAAGACCGGTTCGGTGCCGAGATCCGCACGCACTACCCGTTGGAACTCGACGCGGAAGTCGGTGTGATCGCGCAGGAAGCGCACCTGTCGGCCCAGGTTCCCGATTACCTGATGCAGGTCATCGCCCGGTTCGCCCGCTACCTGCGGGAGTCCAACTCCGTCGATCAACGCTCCGGGGTGTCGGCGCGGTTCGCGATCGCCGCCGCCGAGACCGTCGCCGCCGCCGCGCGGCATCGGGGCGCGGTGCTGGGGGAGACCGATCCGGTGGCCCGGGTGGTCGACCTGGGCACGGTGATCGACGTGTTGCGCGGCAAGCTGGAATTCGAGTCCGGCGAGGAGGGCCGCGAACAGGCCGTGCTCGAGCACCTGTTGCGCCGGGCGACCGCGGACACCGCGTCGCGGGTGCTCGGCGGCATCGACGTCGGATCCTTGGTGTCCGCGGTGGAGGGCGGTTCGGCCGTGACGACCGGTGAGCGGGTGTCGGCCAAGGACGTACTGGCCGCGGTGCCGAGCCTGCCGGTGGTCGACAAGATCGCGGCCAAGCTGGGGGCGCAGTCGGAAGGCGAACGCGCCGCGGCGCTGGAACTGGCGCTCGAGGCGCTGTATCTGGCCAAGCGCATCGACAAGGTATCCGGGGAGGGTCAAACCGTCTATGGCTAGGTCTGATGGTGACGACCCGCAGCGCCCGGCTACGCCGCGCTCGCCATCGTCACGAGGGCATTCCTCGCGTTACTCGGCGTACACTGGCGGGCCGGACCCGCTGGCCCCGCCGGTGGATCTGCGCGAGGCGCTCGAACAGATCGGCCAGGATGTCATGGCCGGCACGTCGCCGCGGCGCGCACTGTCCGAGCTGCTGCGCCGCGGCACCAAGAACCTGCCGGGCGCGGACCGGCTGGCCGCCGAGGCCAACCGGCGGCGACGGGAGTTGTTGCGGCGCAACAACTTAGACGGGACTCTGCAGGAGATCAAGAAGCTGCTGGATGAGGCCGTGCTGGCCGAACGCAAGGAGTTGGCCCGCGCGCTCGACGACGACGCCCGCTTCGGTGAACTGCAGCTCGATGCGTTGCCGTCATCGCCGGCCAAGGCCGTCCAGGAGCTCTCCGACTACAACTGGCGCAGCGCCGAGGCCCGCCAAAAGTACGACCAGATCAAGGATCTGCTCGGCCGCGAGATGCTCGATCAGCGCTTCGCGGGTATGAAGCAGGCGCTCGAAGGCGCCACCGACGAGGATCGTCAGCGGGTCAATGACATGGTCAATGACCTCAACGACCTGCTGGACAAGCACGCCCGCGGCGAGGACACCCAGCAGGACTTCGAAGACTTCATGGACAAGCACGGCGAGTTCTTTCCGGAGAACCCGCGCAACGTCGACGAGTTGCTGGACTCGCTGGCCAAGCGCGCCGCCGCCGCGCAGCGGTTCCGCAACAGCCTGAGCGCCGAGCAGCGCGCCGAGCTGGATGCCCTGGCGCAGCAGGCTTTTGGCTCGCCCGCCCTGATGCAGGCGCTGAACCGGCTCGATGCGCACCTGCAGGCGGCGCGACCGGGCGAGGACTGGAGCGGCTCCGAGCAGTTCTCCGGTGACAACCCGTTCGGGATGGGCGAGGGCACCCAGGCGCTGTCCGACATCGCCGAGCTGGAGCAACTGGCCGAGCAGCTCTCGCAGAGCTATCCGGGCGCGACCATGGACGACGTCGACCTCGACGCGCTGGCCCGTCAGCTCGGCGACCAGGCGGCCGTCGACGCCCGAACGCTCGCCGAATTGGAACGCGCACTGGTCAATCAGGGCTTCTTGGACCGCGGTTCCGACGGGCAGTGGCGGCTGTCGCCGAAGGCGATGCGCCGGCTCGGTGAGACGGCGCTACGCGATGTGGCGCAACAGCTTTCCGGGCGACGCGGTGAGCGCGACCACCGGCGCGCGGGCGCGGCGGGCGAACTCACCGGGGCCACTCGGCCCTGGCAGTTCGGTGACACCGAGCCGTGGAACATCTCCCGCACATTGACCAATGCCGTTCTGCGGCAATCGGGAACCGCCACCCTGGACGGACCCGACGGGCGGTTGAAAATCACCGTCGACGACGTCGAAGTCTCCGAGACCGAGACGCGGACCCAGGCCGCGGTCGCGCTGCTGGTCGACACCTCGTTCTCCATGGTGATGGAGAATCGCTGGCTGCCCATGAAGCAAACGGCGCTGGCACTCAACCACCTGGTGTGCACGCGATTTCGTTCGGATGCCTTGCAGATCATCGCCTTTGGCCGCTACGCGCGGACGGTGACCGCCGCCGAGCTCACCGGCCTGGAAGGGGTCTACGAGCAGGGCACCAACCTGCACCACGCGTTGGCGTTGGCGGGGCGCCATCTGCGTCGGCATCCCAACGCGCAGCCCGTCGTGCTGGTGGTGACCGACGGGGAGCCGACCGCGCACCTGGAGGACTTCGACGGTGACGGCGGTTCTGCTGTGTTTTTTGATTACCCACCGCACCCTCGGACCATCGCCCATACCGTGCGCGGCTTCGACGAGATGGCCCGCCTGGGCGCCCAGATCACCATCTTCCGGCTGGGCAGCGACCCGGGCCTGGCCCGGTTCATCGACCAGGTCGCCCGACGTGTCGAGGGACGGGTCGTGGTGCCCGATCTCGACGGACTGGGAGCGGCCGTGGTCGGCGACTACCTGCGGTCACGCCGCCGTTAACCCGGGCCTGCGTGGCAATGCCGATGGGGGATTGGTGTTTTCTCGACGGGGTACAGGATTTGGAGAAGGAGGAGACGTAATGAGCCAGGTTCCCACGATCGAACTCAACGACGGCGTCAGCATTCCGCAGCTGGGTTTCGGGGTGTTCCAGATCAAGCCCGACGAGACCGCCGCGGCGGTGAAGACGGCGCTCGAGATCGGATACCGTCACATCGACACGGCCGAAATGTACGGCAACGAAAAGGAAGTGGCGCAGGGCATCCGCGACGCGGGCCTGGACCGCGGTGAGGTCTTCGTCACCAGCAAGCTCAACAATGGATTTCACAAACCCGACGACGCGCGCCGCGCCTTCGACGAGACGCTGAAGAAGCTGGATTCGGACTACGTCGACCTGTTCCTCATCCACTGGCCGCTGCCCACCCTCTACGACGGCGACTTCGTGTCGACGTGGAAGGTCTTCGAAGAGTTCGCGCGGGACGGACGCGCCCGCAGCATCGGTGTGTCCAATTTCCAAGTCGCACATCTGGATCGGCTCGCAGCCGAAACCGACACCGTGCCGTCGGTCAACCAGATCGAGGTGCATCCGTACTTCGGCAACGAACAGGTCCGGGCGTACGGACGCGAGCATGGCATCGCCACCGAGGCATGGGCGCCCATCGCGCAGGGCAAGGTGCTCGGCGATCCGGTGATCAACCGCGTCGCGCAGGCCCGCGGCAAGTCGGCGGCGCAGGTGGTGCTGCGCTGGCACATCCAGCGCGGCGACATCGTCTTCCCGAAGTCGGTGACACCGGAGCGGGTCAAGGAGAATTTCCAGTTGTTCGACTTCGAACTGGACGACTCCGACATGGACGCGATCTCGACGCTGGACCAGGGCGAGGCCGGACGCAACGGGCCCAACCCCGACACGTTCGATTACGTGCCCGGCTGAGGGCTACGGCTAGCCGCGTGGCCGTCGGGGCTTGCGGATGATCCCCACACCGCCCCACAGGGAGAAGCCGCGAATGTGCACGGTCGGCGCGCCGGGCGTGCCCTGTCCGTCCACCACGCGGTCGAAGTTTCCCATCACGCCGCGGCCGTGCACCTCGACATTGACTTCGGGCGGCAGCAAAATGTTTTGCACGCCCATGATCGACATCGCATGGATGTCGACCTCGGTCGAGGTGAAGTCGGCGTAGCGCAGATCGACCACCCCGCTGCCCCACAGGGTGAAGGTGGTGAGCTTCTTCGGAACGTTCCACCGGCCGCGGCGCTCGAAGCCGCTCATCAAGGCCAGCAGTAGCGTCGAGGGCGCCGGATTGGGCTTGCCGCCGCGGCGCGGGCTGATCGGAGCCCCCGGCAGATCGGCCCGCAATTGATCCAGTTCCT
>NZ_LZMG01000176.1:0-8367 GCF_001673615.1 Mycobacterium sp. 1245499.0 | reverse complement strand
GGTGTCCACACATGAGGCTGTCGTTGAGCAAATTGGGCGTTGCGGTTGGCAGCGCGGCGGTGGCGTTGAGCGCCGCGGCCGGGATCGCGTCCGCGGATCCCACCGACGCGATCATCAACACCACCTGCAACTACGGGCAGGTCATCGCGGCGCTGAACGCGACCGACCCGGCAGCTGCCCAACAGCTGAACTCGTCGCCGGTGGCGCAGTCCTATATCCGCAACTTCTTGGCCTCGCCGCCGCCGAAGCGTCAGCAGATGGCCCAGCAGATCCAGGCCATGCCGTCGGCGCAGAAGTACTACGACGACATCAACCAGGTCGCGGTCACCTGTAACAACTACTGAGCCGATCGCTTCGCACGAAGCGGTTCAGTAGCCGCCGAGCAGGCGGCGCACGCGCCCCAGGGTTTCCGGCCCGACGCGGCTGCGAATGCGTGACGGATCGGCGGGCCGCCGGCCCCACAGCAGCAGCACCCGCGCGGCCGCGTCGGTCTCCAGGGTGGCCGGGCCTTCCGGCTCGGCGAGCCCGATGGTGATCTGATCCGGGTCCGCGGCCAGTACGACGTCGTCGGTGCCGTCGGCTCGCAGCCGGGCGTCGATTCGCTCGCCGGGTTTCAGCTGCTTGGCCCCCTTCACCAGCAGCGGCCTGCCCACCGCGAGGACGCTGTGCGTGGTCATCCACGGCTCGGCCAGCCGGGCCTGGGCGGCCGGTTCGTCCCCGGTGATGTCCCAGCTGTGCAGGACCAACTCTTCGCGCATGTGCTCGGCGAACCAGGGCACCTTCATGGTGCGGCCGGTCCAGGCGACGTCGGTGTCGGCGGGCAGCGCCTCGGCCGCCACCGCGACCTCGGTGAGGGTGGCCATCCGGTCGGTCAGCGCGTCCCACAGGTCCGCGTCGTTCAGGGCGCGCAGGGGGCCTTCGCGTTCCTCGAAGCTGCGGGTGGCTACGGGCTGGCCGTCCAGGTGGGCGCCGAGCACCCGCGCGAGCTCTTCGGCGTTTCCGGCCTGGTGGACGACGATGTCGCGCACCGTCCAGGCCTCACACCAGGTGCCGGCGTCGGGTCCGTGCCGGCGCACCGCATCCGCGAACGGCCGCCACTCGGGGAATCGATCGTCATCAATCTGTCGCTTCACGACCCCCGGTATACCCGACGGCACCGACAAGAAGGCGAACTACGCGGCCAGCGTCGTGTAGTCGGTGGTGCGTTGCCGCGCCGGGCGGCCGATGCCCTCGGCGATCGCGACAAGCTCCGCCACCGTCTTGGCCGAGCCGTACTCCGAACCGGCCATCCGGGAGATGGTCTCCTCCATCAGCGTGCCGCCCAGATCGTTGGCGCCGCCGCGCAGCATCACCTGCGTGCGCTCCACGCCGAGCTTGACCCAGCTGGTCTGGATCTGGGAAATGCGGCCGTGCAACATGATTCGCGCCAGCGCGTGCACGGCGCGGTTGTCCCGATGGGTGGGTCCGGGACGCGACGCGCCGGCCAGGTACAGCGGTGAGCTCTGGTGCACGAACGGCAACGGCACGAACTCGGTGAAACCGCCGGTGCGGTCCTGGATGTCGCGCAGCACGTTGAGGTGGCCGACCCAGTGCCGCGGGCTGTCGACGTGGCCGTACATCATGGTCGACGACGACCGCAGCCCGACCTCGTGTGCGGTGGTCACGATTTCGATCCACAGCGACGTCGGCAGCTTGCCCTTGGTCAGCACCCAGCGCACCTCGTCGTCGAGGATCTCGGCGGCGGTGCCCGGAATGGTGTCCAGCCCGGCTTCGCGCAGGCTGATCAGCCACTCGCGAATGCTCAGCCCGCTCTTGGTGACCCCGTTGGCGATCTCCATCGGGGAAAA
Source organism: Mycobacterium sp. 1245499.0 (assembly GCF_001673615.1). Lineage (NCBI taxonomy): Bacteria > Bacillati > Actinomycetota > Actinomycetes > Mycobacteriales > Mycobacteriaceae > Mycobacterium > Mycobacterium sp. 1245499.0. The sequence continues at coordinate 6,520 of NZ_LZMG01000176.1, read as the reverse complement.
CGCGTGCACGTGCATCGACGGCACCCGCGCCTTGACCGCGCGGACCAGGTCGGCGTAGCCCGTGACCGGCAGCTCGGGGTCGATGCCGCCCTGCATGCACACCTCGGTGGCGCCCTGCACGTGCGCCTCCCACGCGCGGTCGGCGACCTCCTCGGTGGACAGCGAGTATGCGTCGGCGTCGCCCTTGCGCTGCGCGAACGCGCAGAACCGGCAACCGGTGTAGCAGATGTTGGTGAAGTTGATGTTGCGGTTCACCACGAAGGTGACGTCGTCGCCGACGGCTTCGCGGCGCAACGTATCGGCAAGCGCGGCAACCGCTTCCAGCGCGGGGCCGTCGGCGGTGGCCAGGGACAGGTATTCGCTGTCGGAGCAGCCGCCGGGGTCGCGTTCGGCGGACCGCAGCGCGGCCAGCACATCGGTGTCCAGCCGTTCTGGCGCTTTGGCGCCCTGCGCGGCCAGCTCGTTGACGTGCGCGCGGATCGATTCCCAGTCGCCGAAGGCGCTGTCGATGTCGCTGCGGGTCTCGGTGTTGCGGCCCTCGCTGTCGATGGCCGCGTTGAGGTCGACCCGGCCCGAGGAGCCGACGTCGTCGGGCTCCTGCCAGGGCAGCCCCACCGGGTTGACGTCGCGCGCCAGACCGGTCGCCGGATCGGCCAGCGCCGCAACGTGTCCGGACACCCGCGGGTCGATCCACGCCGCGCCCGCCTGCACGTATTTCGGCTGCGCGGTCAGCCGCTGGACCAGCTCGTAACCGGCTTCGGCGGTGACGGCGGCCAAGTCGTCCAACGCCGGCCACGGCCGCTCGGGGTTGACGTGGTCGGGCGTCAGCGGCGACACCCCACCCCAGTCGTCCACCCCGGCGCCGAGCAGGGCCAGGCACTCGTCGCGCGACACCAGATTGGGCGGCGCCTGAATCCGCATCCCGGGGCCGAGGACCAGGCGCGCGACCGCCACCGTGGCCAGGTAATCCTCGATGCCGGCGTCGGGAACGGCGGCCATCGCGGTGTGTTCCTTGGCCCGGAAGTTCTGCACGATCACCTCTTGCACATGACCGAACTCCTTGTGCGCCTTGCGGATCGCATGCAAGGTGTCGGCGCGCTCGGCGAGCGTCTCGCCGATGCCGACCAGCAGGCCGGTGGTGAACGGGATCGACAACCGCCCCGCGTCGGTCAGGGCGCGCAGCCGCACGGCCGGATCTTTGTCCGGGCTGCCGTAGTGCGCAAGCCCTTTCGTCTCGAACAGCCGCCGTGACGTCGTCTCGAGCATCATGCCCATCGAGGGCGCCACCGGCTTGAGCCGGGCCATCTCCGACCAGCTCATCACGCCGGGGTTCAGGTGCGGCAGCAGCCCGGTCTCTTCGAGCACCCGGATCGCCATCGCGCGCACGTAGGACAGCGTGGAGTCATAGCCGCGTTCGCTCAGCCACTCGACGGCCTCCGGCCAGCGATCCTCGGGCCGGTCGCCGAGGGTGAATAGTGCTTCCTTGCAACCGAGTTCGGCCCCGCGGCGGGCGATGTCGAGGATCTCGTCGGGCTCGAGATACATGCCGGCGCCCTGGGCGCGCAGCTTGCCCGGGACGGTGACGAAGGTGCAGTAGTGGCAGGTGTCCCGGCACAGGTGGGTGACCGGGATGAAAACCTTGCGCGAGTAGGTGATCGGCAGCCCGCCGCCCGGCCCGCGCCGGCCGGCCGACTCCAGACCCGCATCGCGCACCCGGGCCGCACTGGCACACAGGTCGGCGAGGTCCGCGCCGCGCGCGGTCATGGCGACCGCCGCCTCGTCGACGTTCAGCGCGACGCCGTCTCGAGCCCGTCGCAGCACCCGCCGCAGCGCCGATGCACCGGCCTTCCGCGGGGCTTCCGGAGAAACCTTGGCCGGCACCACAGGGTTGGGCAGAGCGGTAGGCTCCTCGCCCGGAGTCAACAGCACCTTGGTGTAACTTCCCCACGATCGAATTTCATCCGCGCGTCCCAACATGTGAAATCGTGGCACCCGTTGGCGGGTCCCGTATGGGCAACAGTCAACAGTAGCGGCACCCCCGCGTCGGCAAGCGGGCGACATCCCGGCCGACCGTCAGACGCCCTGCCCGCGCCGCCACAGCACCCAGACCGGCGGTACCACCCCCAGGACCAGCAGCAATAAGGCCGCGTATGCCATCAGGCCGCGGCCGCCCAGGATCACGTCGTCGGCCGGGCCACCCATGCTGATCACCGCCACGGTCAGCAGCCACGTCCACAACGGCAGCGCCGCCAACCGGGGCGAACGGGTCCAGCGGCCGGCGGCCCACACCAGCGCCGCGTTGACCAGTCCGGAAATCAGTCCGCTGATGGGAAACGGGACCGTCCCGATGTAGAGAGGCAGCAGCAGGGCTCCGGCAAGTGCGGAGAGCACCCCGTCGACCGCCAAGAGGGCCAATACGACGAAACGGATCGCGGGGTCGGTCGCGCCGCTGTCGTCAACGGAGGCGACGCGTGGCTTGGTTTCGGTCAGGTCGGGACGCTGTCGATGTTGGACATGATGGAGCCGATAACCCACTGTAGGTTGTCCAGCCGGTCCTGCCAGTGTTGCTGATTAGGGTCCAGGTCGGGGTCCATGCGAATTCCTTCCGTGGCTGCCTGATTGGCAGCCTACCGCGTCGGGGCCGGCGGAAACTCAAGCCCTGCGAGCAGGTCCGTTTCCCAGCCCCGCCCGTCGCGCTCCCCCGCCGCGCCACCGACCAGGACGTAGTGCTCTTGCCCCAGAATCGGTATCGCCGCGTTGTTCGACAGCGCGCAGGCGCGACCGGTCGGTCCGACCACCACCTGGGTGGCGTGCGCGGCGAGCGCCGCGCGCTTGGCGGCCACGGCCTCCGGGCCGGTCTCGACGACGGCGTCGATGTCCTCGTCGGCGTAGCCGAAGGTGAACTCCTCCTTCGGCGGGATCGACCATTCGGGCCGCAGATCCTCGGGCGTCAGCGCGTCCATGGCCGCTTCGAAGGCGCTCGTTGCGAAGACCGACCAGTAGAACTTCGGCACGGCCCAGGGCTCGTCGGGAAAGTCGGCGGCGCCGGCTCCGGGACCCGCCGCCGCCACGGCGGCCGCCGTGATGCGGTGCGCGTGAACGTGATCGGGATGGCCGTAGCCGCCGGCCGGGTCGTAGGTCACCACGACGTGTGGGCGCTGCTCGCGGATGACGGCCACCAGCGCGCCGACGGTCTCGCGGTCGTCGGCGTCGATGAAGCGTTGCCGGTGCCGCGCCGGCGTGCCGCGCATGCCCGAATCGCGCCACCGGCCGGCGCCGCCGAGGTAGTGCGGCTCGCCCACGCCCAGCGCCCGCAGCGCGGCGGTCAGTTCGCCGATCCGGTAGCCGCCGAGTTGGTCCGCGCGATCGACGGCCAGTTCGGCCCATCGTTCGCCGATCACCTCGCCCTCTTCGCCCAGCGTGCAGGTGACCACCCGGACATCGGCGCCACGGGCGGCGTAGTGGGCGATGGTGGCGCCGGTGCCGAGGCTTTCGTCGTCGGGGTGCGCGTGGACGAACAGTAGCCGCGGCGTCTCAGGCATGGACGGCACCCTACGGCAGCCGCGACGATTCGGGCAGTCCGGCCGCTACCCACCGGTAAGCGGCAGGTAGGAACGCGCACGGCTACTATCAAGGAGTGCCCCAGCTCACGGACGCAGACCAGACCGGCAGCCGAAGCCGCCGGCGCGGCGAGGTCCTCGAACGCGCCCTGTACGAGGCCACCCTGGCCGAGCTGACCGAGGTCGGTTACGGCGGCCTGACCATGGAGGGCATCGCGGCGCGCGCCCATACCGGCAAGGCCGCCCTGTACCGACGCTGGGACACCAAGTGCGAGCTGGTGCACGCCGCTTTGGTGTTCGCGCTACCGCCGCTGCCCGAGCTGCGTTCCGGCCGGTCGGCCAGGGAGAACCTGCTGGCGATGTTCACCGCGCAGCGCGACCTACTGGCCGGAAAGACCGGCTTCCCGGGCCTGGACGTCATCCATCAGCTGTTGCACGAGCCCGAGATGCGGGCCATCTTCGCCGACGCGGTGGTGCGGCCGCGCATGCAAATCGTGGAATCGATCCTGCGGGCGGCCATCGACGACGGTGACCTCGATCCGACGACGGTCACCCCGCTCACCGCCCGCATCGGGTCGGCTCTGATCAACCAGCACTTCCTGCTGAACGGTTCGCCGCCGAACCGGCGCGAGCTGGCGCTCATCGTCGACACCGTGATCCCGCCGCGCGCAACGCGTCCCGCCGACTGACCGCGCGGGCGTTATGGCCCCGTCTTGATCCACTGGCCGGCGTCGCCGACGATGCCGACCGGGACCGCACCGGACAGGCTGACGTTCTGCACGCTCGGGCCGGCCCCGACGATCGTGGTGTCCTGCAGGATCGGCAGCACGGTAGCCATGTTCCACAAGCGCGGTTCGACCGCGGTGATCACGTCGTTGATGTTCTTGGTGCCGTTGAGGGCGGCGTCGATGTTCGACTGGATGCTGCGATCGCAGATCCCGGTGAGGTTCGACGGCGCCTGCACCAGGGCGTTGGGATCGGCCGGGCGGCTGGGCGGCGGCGTGGTCGTCGGCGTCGTCGACGTGGCGGGCGCCCCGGTGGACGGCGTGGGACCGGCGGGGGCCGACGGCGCGGGTGCCGGCCCGTTGGAGATCGGCACCTGGGTGGATTCCAGTGCGGGACAACCGTATCGGGAGGCGAGCCGGGTCGCCAGGTTGCCACCCGCCTGATGCCAGCCGACGATCGCGTCGACCCGGTTGTCGTTGAGCGCGTCGTGATAGAGGGTGACCGGGTCCAGCGCCAGCACGGTCGCGGCGATGCCGACGTTGCGCAGGCGGTCGGCGGCGGTGTTTGCCACCGCGACCGAGGTCGGATCGTTCGCCGCCACCCCGATCACCAGCGAAAGTTGTTGGCCGTCCTTGCTGATCCGGCCGCGGATGACCTCGGGCGGCCCGGTGTTCGGCGGGGCTGATGGCGGCGCCGCCGAAGCCGAAGTGTTGGGGTCGACCTTGTAGCCGGCCCCCTCCAGCAGCGCCAGCGCCGCCGGGGTCGTCATCGCCGGTGGCGCGGTCGGCTCGTAGCCCGGGTCGCTCGGCGCCCGGATCTGGGCCTGGTCCAGGGTGACGGTGTTGTCGCTGCCGGCGCCGACGGCCGCGAGCAGGTCGACGTCGAGCAGCCCCAGGATGGCCTTACGGACTTGCGTGTCCGCCAGTTTGGGTTCGGTGGCCCGCAGCGTGAGCTGCATGATGCGCGGCGTCACGATCCGGGCGGTCCGGACGTCGGGGATGGCGGACAGCTGCGCGAAGGCCGCCGAGCCGCCGTGCACCTGCGCCACCTGGGTGTCGCCGTTGCGCACGGAATCGGCCAGCGCGGCCGGCGCCCCGGCGCGGCGGAACAAGATGAGCGCGGGTTTGGCCGGCGGTCCCCAGTAGCGGTCGTTGCGGGCCACCAGGATCTCGTCGCGCTGCGGATCGATGCTTTCCACCCGGAACTGGCCGCCGGTGACGGGAAGCGCCCGGGCCAGACCCGCGGCGAAACCGCCGGGCACGTCCTTGACGATGTGGGCCGGAAGGATGTTGCTGAACAACTCCTTCCACGCCGGATACGGTTCGGCGAAGGTGACCACCGCCTGCTTGCCGCCCTCCAGGGACTGCACGCCGGTGATGAGGTCGTACCCGGCCGGGTCGACGACCCCGGGCTGGCTGACCATCTGGTGCCACAGGTACCAGAAGTCGTCGGCAGCGATCGGCGCGTTGTCGGTCCACTGCGCCTCCGGCCGGATCTTGTAGGTCACCGTGAACGGGTTCTGGCTGGTCACCTCGGCCGACACCAGCAGGGTCGGGTCCATCTCCCAGCGGGAACCGGTCGGCATGTTGGGGTCGGGGACCGGCCGAAAGGCGCTCGGCAGCACCAGCGCGCTGATCGCCGCGTTCACCGGGGACAGGTCGGACAGCAGGTGCGGGTTGAAGCCGGCCCCGATCGAGTCGATGCCCATGATGATCTCGCTGACCCGCGGTGGCGGCGGCACGGAGTTGTGCGGCGTATCGGTGCTCTGCGGCGCCGGCGGCGGGTTGACCGTACAGGCCGAGAGCACGAGTCCGACCAAAAAGATCAGTCCGCCCAGCACCATGAACCAACGGCGGACTCGTCTCGGCACGCTGATCAGGGTATCGAGCAACCGCACAGCAGCCCGTCCAACCACCCCGGTGTTAACCCCGCGCCTTGGCGCGCGACCGGCTGCGGGCCCGGGCGGTGGCGTCCAGCTCGACCTTGCGCACCCGCACGATCTCCGGGGTCACCTCGACGCATTCGTCTTGCGCGCAGAGGATCTCGACATCAACGTCACCCGCGAGAAGAAGCTGACCAACATGCGGTCGTCGACCGCCGATGTCATCGAAACGCTGGCCCGGCCGCTCGAACTCGATCTCGAGCAGGCCATGGAATTCTGCGCGCAAGACGAATGCGTCGAGGTGACCCCGGAGATCGTGCGGGTGCGCAAGGTCGAGCTGGACGCCACCGCC
>NZ_LZMG01000175.1:0-4135 GCF_001673615.1 Mycobacterium sp. 1245499.0 | reverse complement strand
CGGTTCCGGCTAGCCGCTCGAGCCACTCCAGGAGCAGGAATCGCCCGAGATAACCATTGGCGCCGGTCAGCAGGACGGTGTGCGGTGTGCCTGTCACGTGCGGCAGCGTCGGGGCGTCGGCCAGGGTGGTGGCGTCGATGAACTTGTCCAGCGTGAGGTCCGCGGCGTAGGCCTGCGTCGCGCCCTGCCCGTGCACCGTGGCGAACGTCGGCCGCCGGGAGCCCGATTCACGCTCGGCCTCAACGTATTTCGCGAGCTGACCCAGATCGGTTGCCGGTCCGGTAATCATCCCTACCGGCACCTCGACGTCGAAGATGTCGCGCAACAGGTTGGAAAACGTGAGCGCCGACAGGGAATCGCCGCCGAGCTCGATGAACAGAGCGTCGGGCGACGGCGGACCGCCGGCCAGGCCGAGCAGCGCCTCGGCGGCGCGGGTGAGAGTGACGATCACCGGGCGCTCGGCCGCGCCTTCGCGCAACGCGCGCAGTTCGGTCACCCGATTCTCGGCCAGCTCCGCGTACAGCTGTTCGAGCCGAGCACCGTAGTGCTCCTTGAGCTTTGGCCGCAACAGCTTGCCCACTCCGGACAGCAGGCCGTTGTCCTCGCTGAACCGCTCGGTCTCCACCAGGAAGTCGACGGGCACCTCGTAGGACTGCAGCTCGGCGAGTTTCGCCGTCTGGCGCAGGGATTCGCCGAGGGCGGCCTTGAGCCCGTCGGCGTCGCCGGCGAACCTCTGGGCGGCGTCATCGGTCGGAACGACCACGGCCAGCAGATAGGGCCGTTCGCTGTTGCCGTAGATGAAGATCTGACGCACCAGAGCCGCGCTGGAGAACACCGCTTCCAGGCGCGCGACGGCGACGAACTCACCCTGGGCCAACTTCAGTACGTTGTTGCGGCGGTCGACATAGGCGAGCCGGCCCGGCTCCAGCTCGGCCATCACGTCGCCGGTGCGGTAATAGCCGTCGGCGTCGAACGCCTTGGCGGTGACATCGGGTCGTTTGAAATATCCGGGCGTGGCGGTCAGCGACTTCACCAGCAATTCGCCTCGCGGATAAGGTTTGTCGGTGCGGAAATATCCCAACTCGGGCACATCGATGAGCTTGTAGTCCAGCACCGGGGGCTGGGTGATCCGCCCGTCCTTGGTCACCATGCCCACCTCGGTCAGGCCGTAGCCGTCGAGAACGTGGACGTCCAAACAGGTCTCGATGAAAGCGCGCATCTCTGCCGCCAGCGGCGCCGTGCCGCAGAACGCGGTCACCACGCGTCCACCGAGGACCTGCTCACGCAGCTCGGCTTGTGCCTGCGCCTCGGCGGCGGGCGTCTCGACGCCCGACAGCTCGAGTCGGTCGACCGCACTCTGGTAGCGCTGGTACAGCATCTCCGCCACCCGCGGCACCAGCCCCATTTCGGTGGGGCGCACCAGGTTCCAGTCATCGAACAACGTCGACAGGTCGCTTTCCGGGACGAAATAACTCGTGCCGCCGGCCTGGAACGCCGTCGACAGCGGTATCCGGCCGCCCAGGTGATTCAGCGGCATGAAGTTCACATTGATGACCGGCGTGTCCGCGAAGTCGGGCATCAGTTCGGTGGTCCACAGCTTGCAGAGCATCCGCTCGGTGTACATGGCGCCCTTGGGCAATCCGGTGCTGCCCGACGTGTACATGATCATGGCCAGTCGCTCATCGGTGTCGCCGGTGAACATCGGCTCCGGTGGCAGGTTTCGTCCGCGCTCGATCACCTGCGCGAGCGTCTCGATGGTCACCGCGATGCCGGCGCCAGACAGCTTGGCCTGCGCGCGTTCGACGGCCTCGCGCTGGTCGTCGACCTCGGGCTGGTAGTCGAAGACCACCACCCGCCGCAACGACGAGCTGCCGAGCGCCGCGTCGACGGCGAGGTCGAGATAGCCGACACCGGCGGCCAATACGGACGGCTCGACCTCGTCGACGATCGGCTTCAGTCGTGACGGGGTCGTGTTGTGCTGCAGCGGCACGGCCACCAGCCCGAGATAGCCGCACACGAGATCGATGGTGAGGTATTCGGCGCTCGCGAAACCCACGGTGGCGACGAAGTCCCCGGGCGCCACGGGGTTGGTGGCGTCGTTTCGCCATGCTGCGGCGATGGCGCGGACATCGGCCCACAGCTCGCGGTAGGTCATGGTGTCGAATCGGGGCAGTAGCTGCGCGCTGGTGCGGCCGGTGCCGGGGTCGGTGGTCAAGGAGCGGGCGCGCCAGCCCAGTGCGGGCCGCTCGGCATAACCCTGGGCGAAGATTTCCAGGATCTGCGGCAGCCGCAGACCGGGTTGGCGTGCCGCGCTCTGCAGGTCGGGTTCGGGCTTGGTGGTGCGGAACTCTTCGTCGCGGGCGTCCAGATCGCTGATGCGGTGGGCTACCTGCCGGCGCACCGCGCTGATCGGGCCTGTGGAGCTGCCTTTCGCGCGCTTCGCTTCATCGGTCATGGCCCGCCTCTCGTTCAGATCCAGTCGTCTACCGGAACGAACCCCCGCGGTGCAGGCTTCCGTTCAGCCGTTGTGACGGTTGTCACACGCGGGTGGAGAGGTGGGCGGTGCGGCTCAGGCCACGACCTGTATGGGGTCGCCGACATTCACCTCGTTGAAGTACCAGGCGGCGTTGTCGGGGCTGAGGTTGATGCAACCGTGGCTGACGTTGGCGTAGCCCTGGGAATCGACCGACCAGGGCGCCGAGTGCACGTAGACGCCGCTCCAGGTGACGCGAACGGCGTATGAGGCGGTGATCTTGTAACCCTCGGGGGAGCTCAGCGGGATGCCGATGGTCCGCGAGTCCATCACCACGGTGCGCTGCTTTTCCAGCGCGGTGAAACTGCCGATCGGGGTGGGCCGGCTGGGCTTGCCCATCGACGCCGGCATGGTGCGCAGCACCTCGCCGTCCCTACTCACCGTGAAGGTGTGCTTGGAGATGCTGGCGACGCCGAGCAGCGCTTCCCCGGTGTCGAAGCCGGTCGTCAGGGCCTGAATTCCCACCGAGACGTGGGTGTGGGCGGGCCAGTACTGATTCGGCACCCACTGCACCACGGAGTTGTGGATCCACTCGAAGTGCCCCTCCGTACCGCTGGGCGAGGTGACGTGGATCGACCGCTCGACGGCCGACCGATCGGCGACGGGGGCGGTGAACGTCACCACGACGGGGTGGGCCACCCCCACCAAGGCGCCGTTAGCGGGCAAAATCGAGGCAACTTCGGGGGTGGGTTGCGGTACCGGCACCGCGGCGGTGCCGCGACCGACCGGCGCGATCAGGCCTATCGCCGTGATCGCGACCATAACAAATAGATAACGAACGCCTCGGCGCATAGCGTCCACCCTTCGAGATGGTGCGATCAACACACGAACATCCTACTGGTTACCCACTGACCACCGGTTTCAGCAAACAATGACAGCTCGGTCCGCTCGCCACGGTCACGATCCGATCACCGATCGGGTTCAGTTGCGTCAGCAGCGCGGCCGGTGGGCATGGTGGCCGAGCGCCGTCCCGCGGGCCGGGCAGCGGACTCGGGCCGCACCTGCGTGAAAGCGGCACCGATACTTCGGTTCTCGCGGGATCGCGACGCCGAGCGGCCCGGATGTGTCGACCCCTCGCCGCAACCCGGTGGCCGGCGCATGCGGACTTGCTTGGCCCGCCCGCCGGCAACGCGTTAGCCTCAGCGGATCGGTGCCCGAAGGCCGAGCCCGAATACGAGGGAGTGCGGATGCTCTTCCGTCAGCTGGAGTACTTCGTTGCGGTCGCTTCCGAGCGGCACTTCGCCCGGGCTGCCGAAAAGTGCTTCGTATCCCAGCCCGCGTTGTCGGCCTCGATCGCCAAGCTGGAACGGGAACTGAACGTCACGCTGATCAACCGCGGGCACAGCTTCGAGGGCCTCACGCCCGAAGGCGAGCGGTTGGTGGTGTGGGCCAGGCGGATTCTCGCCGAGCACGACGCCTTCAAATCCGAGGTGGACGCCGTGCGCTCGGGCATCACCGGGACGCTGCGGTTGGGAACCGTCCCCACCGCGTCCACGACGGCGTCGCTGGTGCTCTCGGCGTTCTGTTCGGCACACCCGTTGGTGAAGGTGCACATCCTTTCCCGGCTCGCCGCAAGCGAACTGTACCGGCGCCTGCGCGAAT
>NZ_LZMG01000174.1:0-941 GCF_001673615.1 Mycobacterium sp. 1245499.0 | reverse complement strand
GGGCGCCCGGCGCGGCCGGGTCGATCGGCAGGTACGCCGCCCCGGTCTTGAGCACCGCCAGGATGGCCACGATCGCCCGCACCGACCGCGAGAACAGCACCGCCACCGACTCTCCCGGCCCCGCGCCCTGCTCGGCGAGCAGGCGCGCCAGCCTGGTGGCGGCCTCGTCGAGTTCCCGGTAGGTCATCGACGTGCTGCCCCAGCTGATCGCCGCCGCGTCGGGCCGGTCGGCGACCTGCGCGTCGAACAAGGCGGGAATCGACGGCAGCGCGGGCAGCGGCCGGGTCAACACCGCCCGGTTGCCGATCTCGTCCAGGCGGGTGCGCTCGGGCGCGCCGAGCAGATCGACCGACGACAGTGGCCGGCCCGGGTCGGCGGCCATCGCGAGCAGCACCCGCTCCAGCCGGTCGCGCAGCGCGTCGATGGTCTGGGTGTCGAAGATGCCGGTGTCGTACTCCACCCGCAGGCCGAGTTCCTGGCCGGACAGGGCGGCCTGCATCGTCAGCGGGTAGTGGTTGCGCTCGAACATGTTGACGTCGGCGATCGCCAGTTCGTGGTCGACGGCCATCGCGGAGGTGTCCAGCGGATAGTTCTCGTAGGCGAACAGGGTGTCGAAGAGCTGCTCGTGTCCGGTGAGCCGGTGGATCTCGTGCAACGCCAGGTGCTGGTGGTCCAGCGTGTCGGCGTGGGCGCGCTGCATCTGGTCGAGCAGCTCGGTGGTGGTGGTCGACGCCGTCATGTTGGCGCGCACCGGGACGGTGTTGATCATCAGACCCACCATCGATTCGGCGCCGAGCACCTCGGCCGGCCGGCCCGACACGGTGGTGCCGAAGGCGACGTCGTGCTGGCCGGTCAGCCAGGCCAGCAGCTGCGCCCACCCGGCTTGCAGCACGGTGCTGACGGTGGTGTGGCCGGCGCGAGCCAGTTCGCTGACCGCGCGG
>NZ_LZMG01000173.1:0-11418 GCF_001673615.1 Mycobacterium sp. 1245499.0 | reverse complement strand
CGTGAACTGATTGACGTCGGTGTAGCCCGCACGGAACAACTTCGCGCAGCCGGTCAGGTACTTCATGTACCGGTCGTAGACCTCCTGGGACTGGATGGCGATCGCCTGCTCGCGATTGGCCTCGAGTGCCTCGGCCCACAGGTCCAAGGTCCTGGCGTAGTGCAGCTGCAGCGACTGGACGCGGGTCAGGTCGAAGCCCGCGGTCACTCCGTACTCGCCGACGGTCTGCGGCGTCGGCAGCCAGCCGCCGGGGAAGATCTCGGCCAGGATGAACTGCGAGAACTGCACGATTTCGTGGGTCAGCTTCAGGCCCTTGGCCCGCGCGTCTTTGAACGACGGCCGAACGATGGTGTGCAGCAACATCACTCCGCCGGGCGGCAGCGCCTGGTAGGCCATTTTGAAGAAGCGGCCGTAGCGCTGCCGGCCGAAGTGCTCGAACGCGCCGATGGACACGATGCGGTCCACGGGCTCGTGGAACTTCTCCCAGCCCTCCAGCAGCACCCGCCGGCTGCGGGGGGTGTCCATCTGATCGAAGGACTGCTGCACGTGCTCGGCCTGGTTTTCCGACAGTGTGAGGCCGACGACGTTGACGTCGTACTTCTCGACGGCCCGCTTCAGCGCGCCACCCCAGCCGCAACCGATGTCGAGCAGCGTCATCCCCGGCTCGAGGTTCAGCTTTCCCAACGCCAGGTCGAACTTCGCAATTTGGGCTTCTTCGAGAGTCATGTCATCACGCTCGAAGTAGGCGCAGGTGTAGCCCATCGTCGCGTCTAAGAATAATGCGAAAAATTCATTCGAGACATCGTAAATAGACTGCGATTCCTCGTAATACGGTTCCAATTTCGTCATGCTCGCTACAAAACCTTTCGTCCTATTCAACGCGAGCATACTAACCGACCGGTCAACGACCGGCGATCCGGGCACCGGTGAGTCGTTAGCGTCGCTCAGTAGGAGTAAAAGCCCCGGCCCGTCTTCTTACCGAGCCGGCCCGCCTCCACCATGCGCAGCAACAGCGGCGGCGGGGCATACTGCGGTTCCTTGAACTCCTCGAACATCTTGTCCGCGATCAGCTTCAACGTGTCCAGGCCGACCAGGTCGGACAGCCGCAGGGGGCCCATCGGATGCGACAAGCCGGCCACCACCGCCTTGTCGACGTCTTCGACGGTGGCAAAACCGGCTTCCACCATGCGGATTGCCGACAGCAGGTACGGCACCAGCAGCGCGTTCACCACGAAGCCGGACCGGTCGGAGCAGCGCACCACCTGCTTGCCCAGGACCGCGCTCGCGAACTCCTCGGTGCGCGCGGCGGCGGCCTCGTCGGTGACCAGCGTGCTGACCAACTCGACCAGCGGCAGCACCGGAACGGGGTTGAAGAAGTGCAGACCGAGCACGCGCTGCGGGTTCTTGGTGGCCGCGGCGATCTTCATGATCGGGATGCTGGAGGTGTTGGAGGCCAGCACGGCGTCGGGATCGGTGATAACCCGGTCGAGTTCGGCGAACACCTGCGCCTTGACGGCGTCGTCCTCGATGATCGCCTCGATGACCAGTTGGCGGTCCGCGAGATCCTTCAGGTCCGTGGTGAAGGTGAGCTTGCTCAGCGCGCGGTCGCGTTCGCGCTCGGTCACCTTGCCGGCGCTGACGCCGCGCTCGAGCGACTTCACGATGCGGTTGCGGCCGGCCGTGATGAGGGCGTCGGTGGTCTCGAACACCGTCACGTCGACACCGGCGCGGACCGAGACCTCGGCGATGCCCGACCCCATCTGGCCGGCCCCGACTACTCCTACGCGCTGAATCGTTGTGTCACTCACTTGATCTCTCTCCGGTTCTCTCCGGTAACCCGTATCGTCTTGCACCGCAATAGGCCCCGCCCAGGATCAGCTGGGCGGGGCCTACGCTACTTCATCTCAATTTCGGGGCGCGGCTTGCGCCGAGGGCCGGTGGCTCAGTGACTCAGGCCTTCGGTTGCACCTCGTCCTCGCGGGCACGAGCCCGCTCGTCCTCAGTGAAACTGACCCTCTTCGGTGGAGCCGGTCAGCGCGGTGGTCGACGAGGTCGGGTCCACCGTGGTGGCGATGCGGTCGAAGTAACCGGCACCCACCTCGCGCTGGTGCTTGGTCGCGGTGTAGCCGCGCTCCTCGGCGGCGAACTCGCGCTCCTGCAGCTCGACGTAAGCGCTCATCTGGTTGCGGGCGTAGCCGTAGGCCAGATCGAACATCGAGTAGTTCAGGGCGTGGAAGCCGGCCAGCGTGATGAACTGGAACTTGAATCCCATTGCGGCAAGCTCCTTTTGGAACTTCGCGATGGTGGAGTCGTCCAGGTGCTTCTTCCAGTTGAACGACGGCGAGCAGTTGTAGGCCAGCATCTGGTCGGGGAACTCGGCCTTGACGCCCTCGGCGAACTTGGCGGCGAGCTCGAGGTCCGGAGTACCGGTCTCCATCCAGATCAGGTCGGAGTACGGCGCGTAGGCCTTGGCCCGGGCGATGCACGGCTCGAGACCGTTGCGCACCCGGTAGAAGCCTTCCTTGGTGCGCTCACCGGTGATGAACGGCTGGTCGCGCTCGTCGACGTCGGAGGTGATCAGCGTGGCGGCCTCGGCGTCGGTGCGGGCGATGACCACGGTGGGGACGTCGCACACGTCGGCGGCCAGCCGGGCCGAGGTCAGGGTCCGGATGTGCTGCTGGGTCGGGATCAGCACCTTGCCGCCCAGGTGTCCACACTTCTTCTCCGAGGCCAGCTGGTCCTCCCAGTGCGAGCCGGCCACACCGGCGGCGATCATGGCCTTCTGCAGCTCGTAGACGTTGAGCGCACCACCGAAGCCGGCCTCACCGTCGGCGACGATCGGCGCCAGCCAGTTCTCCACCGAGGTGTCACCCTCGACCTTGGCAATCTCGTCGGCGCGCAGCAGCGCGTTGTTGATCCGGCGCACCACCTGCGGCACCGAGTTGGCCGGGTACAGACTCTGGTCGGGGTAGGTGTGGCCGGACAGGTTCGCGTCACCGGCGACCTGCCAACCCGACAGGTAGATGGCCTTCAGGCCCGCGCGCACCTGCTGCACGGCCATGTTGCCGGTCAGGGCGCCCAGCGCGTTGATGTACTCCAGGTCGTGCAGCTGCTCCCAGAGCACCTCGGCGCCGCGGCGGGCCAGGGTGGCCTCCTCGACTACGGTGCCTTGCAGGGCGACGACGTCCTCGGCCGTGTAGGTCCGGGTGACACCCTTCCAACGCGGGTTGGTGTCCCAGTCCTTCTGGATCTGTTCGGCGCTCTTGGGGGTGCCAACGACAGACATTGGGCATGCTCCTTCACGGTCTTCACTACTGAGTTGCGGACGCCGCACCGGCGGTAGCTAGCGGCTCAACTTCGCTGGTGTGCTAACTCGAAGATGGCACAGCTCATAGGGGCTGGTCCACCCGTTTCAGTTGCCAATTTAAGCAACGGGACCGACCAATTTTGCGAAGTTTGCTAAGTCGCGAACAAACTTAACCGTTTCAGAAGCTACCCGTCAGTAACCCCAAAGCCGCAGGTCACACCGCAAATTAACCGGGACGCTTGTCCTGTTAGCGAGCAAAGATCGCGGCGACGGCTTTCGCCTCGTCGCCGACGGCATATGTGAGCGTTGTAACAGTCCGATCGGCCAGTTCGGGACCGAATTGTTCGGTGGATCCGGCGGGGTGGACGTGCGAGATGATCTCCAGCTTGTCGCCCAGCGCCACCGGCGCCTCGTGCTCGATGGTGACGCGCAGCGGGGTCCGCATCAGCTCCAGATGGGACGCCAGATAGTCCTCGATCACGCTCCAGTACACGGAGTTGTTCATGTGGTCGAACAGGTCGATGTCGGTGACCCGGACCGGAAACTCGTGGATCTCGACCGCGTCGTCGCGGCTGCCCGGCTTGAGATACGACTTCCACCGCAGCCGGTCGACGGAAGTGGTCTTGTGCAGTCCGGCCAGGAAGTCGTCGGCGATGCGCGAGGGCATCTGGGTTTCGCGGTTGATGTTGATCCAGAACGCCTCGGACTCGATGAGCCCACCCTTGCGGCCATCGATGCGGACCCGCATCTCGCACCACCGGTTCGACGTGCCCGAACACCAGCGACGCAGGCGCAGCATGTCGTTGAACTCGATCGGTCGGACCAGGTCGAGCATGGTGCGCCGGACGATCCACAGCGGATGGGTCTCCTCGAAGCCCATCTCGCGCAGCTGGTCCTGGCCGATGTCCTGGATGTGGCGCGCCGCGGCGTCCAGCCGCAACCGACCCGTGCGGTCGATATCGCCGACCCGCAACGGCCACTGGCGGTCGAACACGTCAGGGTGACCGTCGGGCACCGGCATCAGTTGTTTATCCAGGCTCACCGCGTCGCTCCCGTTTCCTCCTCGTGGTTACCCCAGGCTAAGGCCTGCGCCCCGGTCGCATCATCCCAACGGGGTGCGTCGAACACCTATCCCGACGCGACCGCAGGCATTGCCAAGTCTGCGAACTCCCATCTTCGCAAAGGCCGGTAACCTCGGAGAGGTGTCCAAAACGTTCGTCGGGTCACGGGTTCGCCAGCTTCGCAACGAACGCGGGTTCTCCCAGGCCGCGCTGGCTCAGATGCTGGAGATCTCACCGAGCTACCTCAACCAGATCGAGCACGACGTCCGCCCCCTGACCGTGGCCGTGCTGCTGCGCATCACCGAGGTGTTCGGGGTGGATGCGACGTTCTTCTCCTCCCAGGACGACACCCGGCTGGTCGCCGAGCTGCGCGAGGTCACCATGGACCGGGACCTGGACATCGACGTCGACCCCACCGAGGTCGCCGAGATGGTCAGCGCCCATCCCGCGTTGGCCCGCGCGGTGGTCAACCTGCACCGGCGCTACCGGATCACCACGGCCCAGCTCGCGGCCGCCACCGAGGAGCGGTACTCCGACGGCAGCGGTAGCGGGTCGATCACCATGCCGCACGAGGAAGTCCGCGACTACTTCTACCAACGACAGAACTACCTGCACGAGCTGGACACCGCCGCCGAGGATCTGACCAGCAAGATGCGGTTGCACCACGGCGATCTGGCGCGCGAGCTGACCCGCCGGCTCACCGAGGTGCACGGTGTGCACATCAACCGGCGGATCGATCTAGGCGACACCGTGCTGCACCGCTTCGATCCCGAAACCAAGACGCTGGAATTCAGCAACCACCTGTCGTTGGGACAGCAGGTGTTCAAGATGGCCGCCGAACTGGCCTACCTCGAATTCGGCGATCTGATCGACACTTTGGTCGAGGAGGGCAAGTTCACCAGCGACGAGTCACACACCCTCGCCCGGCTGGGGCTGGCCAACTACTTCGCCGCGGCCACCGTGCTCCCCTACCGCCAGTTCCACGACGTCGCGGAGAATTTCCGCTACGACGTCGAGCGGCTGTCCTCGTTCTACTCGATCAGTTACGAGACCATCGCACACCGGCTTTCGACGTTGCAGCGGCCGTCGATGCGGGGTGTGCCGTTCTCGTTCGTCCGGGTCGACCGGGCCGGGAACATGTCAAAACGTCAGTCCGCCACCGGGTTTCACTTCTCCTCCAGCGGAGGCACCTGCCCGCTGTGGAATGTCTACGAGACGTTCGCCAACCCGGGCAAGATCCTGGTGCAGATCGCCCAGATGCCCGATGGCCGCAATTACATGTGGGTGGCCCGCACCGTGGAACGGCGCGCGGCCCGGTATGGTCAGCCGGGTAAGACCTTCGCGATCGGCCTGGGCTGCGAGCTTCGCCACGCTCACCGGCTGGTCTACTCGGAGGGACTCGACGTCTCGGGGGAACCAGGAACAGTGGCCACACCGATCGGCGCGGGCTGTCGGGTCTGCGAACGCGACAATTGCCCACAGCGCGCCTTCCCCGCACTCGGCCGCGCACTCGATCTCGACGAGCACCGCAGCACGGTGTCGCCCTACCTGGTGACCCAGCCGTGAGCGCGCCGGCAGACGGCCGCATCCCGCCGGGGCGGTTCCGCGAACTGGGGCCGATCAACTGGGTGATCGCCAAGCTGGGTGCGCGCACCGTGCGGGCCCCGGAGATGCACCTGTTCACCACCCTGGGGCAGCGCCGGTTGCTGTTCTGGACCTGGCTGGCCTACGGGGGCCGACTGCTGCGCGGCAAGCTCCCGACCATCGACACCGAATTGGTGATCCTGCGCGTCGCGCACCTGCGCTCGTGCGAATACGAGTTGCAGCACCATCGCCGGATGGCGCGCACCGCCGGGCTCGACGCCGATCTGCAGGCCGCGATCTTCGCGTGGCCGCAGCGGTTGGACCCGGTCGATGCGCGCCTGACGGTGCGTCAGCAGGCGCTGCTGTCGGCGACGGACGAGTTCGTCAAGGACCGGACGGTCACCGCCGAGACCTGGCAGGCGCTGGCCGCCCACCTGGATCGGCGGCAGCTGATCGAATTCTGTTTGCTTGCAAGCCAATACGACGGTCTGGCCGCGACCATGTCAGCGCTCGAGATTCCGCTGGACCATCCGCGCTAGCTACAGGTAGACGTCGGCGAGGATGGCCAGCGTCAGTATCACGGGAAGCACCGGCAGCGCGAAGGCGAACGCCGCCCACGGCCGCTTGCCCCGCCGGCGCTGCCGCAAGCCCCACAGCGCGGCGCCGATCCCCAGCACCACCGACGCCAGCAGCACCAGCGGGCCCCAGTGGCCGGCGGTCGCGTTGTCGCCGTTCGAAATGGCCAGCAGCCACAGGACATAACCGGTCGCCAGGCCACCGACGGCACCCGCGAGGGCCTGAGGGGTGACGGTGCGCATATCTCTTACTCAGAAATTGATCATGTGCCCGGTCAGGCCGTGGAAGCATTCCTGCAGCGCCTCGGACATGGTCGGGTGGGTGTGGACGTTGCGGGCCAGCTCGGTTGCGGTCAGGTCCCACTTCTGGGCCAGCGTCAGCTCCGGAAGCAGCTCGGAGACGTCGTGGCCGACCAGGTGTCCGCCCAGCAGCTCACCGTATTTCGCGTCGGCGATCAGCTTGACGAACCCGCTGGGGTCGCCCACGCCGTGGGCCTTGCCGTTGGCGGTGAAAGGAAACTTCGCCACCACCACGTCGTGGCCCTCCTCGCGAGCCTGCTCCTCGGTGAGCCCGAAGCTGGCGACGTTGGGCTGGCAGAACGTCGCGCGCGGCATCATCCGGTAGTCACCGAGCGCCAAAGTCTCTGCGCCGGCGATGGTTTCGGCCGCCACCACTCCCTGGGCCTCAGCGACGTGGGCCAGCTGCAACTTTCCGGTGACGTCGCCGATGGCGTAGATGTGCTCGATGTTGGTCCGCATGTAGTCGGTGATTCCGATGGCCTTGCGGTCGGTCAGCGCGACGCCGGCCGCCTCCAGGCCGTAGCCCTCCACATTTGGGGCAAAACCGATGGCCTGCAACACCTTTGCGGCCTTGAGTTCCTGCGAGTTACCGTCCTTGCTGACCACCACGGTCACCTCGGAGCCGTTGTCGGAGATCGACTCGACCTTGGTGCTGGTCAATATCTTCACGCCCAGCTTCTTGAACTGCCGCTCGACCTCCTTGGAGACATCGGCGTCCTCGTTCGGCAGCGCGCGCGGCAGGAACTCGACGACGGTCACGTCGACGCCGTAGTTCTTCAGCACATAGCCGAACTCCATGCCGATCGCCCCGCAACCGGCGATGATGATCGACTCCGGCAGCTCGCGGGACAGGATCAGTTCCTCGTAGGTGACCACGTTGGCCGACAGCGACGTGCCGGGGACCAGGCGGGTGCTGCTGCCGGTGGCGATGATGGCGTTGTCGAAAGTCACCGTCTCCGTGCCGCCCTCGTTGAGCTCGACGGAGATCGTGTTGGCGTCGGTGAAGCGGCCGTAGCCATGGATTTCGGTGATCTTGTTCTTCTTCATCAGGAAGTGCACGCCGGCGACGCGGCCCTCGGCCACCTTGCGGCTGCGGTCAAACGCGGCGCCGTAGTCGAAGGTCGCCTCGCCGCTGATGCCAAACGTCTTGGCCTCTTTGGTGAAGATGTGGGCGAGTTCGGCGTTGCGCAGCAGCGCCTTGGAGGGGATGCACCCGACGTTGAGGCAGACGCCACCCCAGTACTTCGGTTCGATCACCGCGGTGCTCAGCCCCAGCTGTGCGGCGCGAATGGCTGCGACATATCCGCCGGGACCGGCCCCGAGGACGACGACGTCATAGTGAGAAGTCACGAGCCCACCCTAGTTGGCCGCGGCCTCTGGCGGCCGCCCGGGCGAGCCGTCAATAGGGAATGACACCGACCAGACAGTGCCCCGCTCGCTCGCAGTGGTAGTAGCCGTACAGGGGTGCCGCGGCGACCAGCGACGCGAACGGCCCGGACATCAGCGCCACCGCGAGCGCCGAGATCAGCGGCCGGCCTTCGGTCATCGCCAGCATCACCGAGCCGACGATGCACACCACCACGTAGGCCAGGACGACGAACAGCGCCGCCGTCTTGTCGGACGAGTGGTACCACCAAGAGAACAGCCCCAGCCCGATCACGGCCGCCGCGGACCACACGCCCAGCAGCACCAGGGCCAGCTTCCACCACCTGAGGTAGAGATACCGGCCGGGCACGTTGATCGGTTGCACGGGGCCGACGGGCTCGGGCGACTCCTGCTCGCTAGCCTCCGGCGTCGCGGCTGCCGCCGGTGCGGCGGCGGGCTCCGGCTCGGCCACCGCGGGGTGCTCGCCGGTCTCGTCATCGAAATCGGGCACCCAGGATTGGGTGCCGGTGTGCTCGGAGTCGTCTTCGTCATCCGAGAAGTCCGGTACGAACGCCTCGGTGCCGGGGCTCGAGGCGTCCTTGTCGTCAGCCACCGGCGGTCACCCGTAGCGCGACGAGCACACCGAACCAGCCGGGCGCCACCGACAGCAGGAACGCCCCGAGCATGGTGACCCACCGGCGCCCGGAGAACAGGATCGTCGCCAGCCCTACGACGCTGGGGATGCCGACCACCGACGCGATGGCGACGCCCGGGCGGACGCTGGCGTGAATCGCCAGGGTGCAGGCCACGCCCGCCAAAAGTCCGACCGCACTGCCGATCAGCATGGCGCTGGCCAACAACCAGGGACGCGGAAGGGGAATCACTTTCTCGACTGTACTGCGGCTACCCGCGCGGGGGGCACGTTGACGACGCCGCGTCGGCCACCACCGGACCCCGTGCCGGGGGGCGTTCACCGCGTTCGTAATCCGCGCCGGTGATCACCGCGGCGGCGGCCATTGCGGCCCGTTCGTCGTCGGTGAAGACGCGACCGCGGGACAGGAACCGCACGCCGTCGGGCGCCTCCAGGCTGAACCCGCCCCCGCGGCCGGGCACCACGTCGATGACCAGCTGGGTGTGCTTGTCGCGATAGTGGGCGGTGTACTGCGGACCCGAAATCCACACCGGCACACCGTCTGTCCCGACGTCGAGGACGCCGAGCAAGACGTCGCGATCGCCGACCAGGAAATCGCCGAGCGGATAACACATCGGCGACGACCCATCGCAGCAGCCACCGGACTGGTGGAACATCACCGGGCCGTGGGCGGCCTGCAACCGCGCCAGCACCTCGGCGGCCGGGGCGGTGATGACCACCCCGGGGGGCGGAAGCATCAGAAGAACCCTTGCGCCTTTTCGGAGTAGGACACCAGCAGGTTCTTGGTCTGCTGATAGTGGTCGAGCATCATCTTGTGGTTCTCCCGGCCGATGCCGGACTGCTTGTAGCCGCCGAACGCGGCGTGGGCGGGATAGACGTGGTAGCAGTTCACCCACACCCGGCCGGCCTGGATGTCGCGCCCGGCCCGGTAGGCGGTGTTGCCGTCGCGGCTCCACACCCCGGCCCCCAGGCCATACAGGGTGTCGTTGGCGATCGAGATGGCGTCGTGGTAATCGGCGAACGACGTCACCGTGACCACCGGCCCGAATATCTCCTCCTGAAAGACCCGCATCTTGTTGTCGCCACTGAAGATGGTGGGCTGCATGTAGAAGCCGCCGGACAGGTCGCCGCCGAGCTCGGCGCGTTCGCCGCCGGTGATCACCTTGGCGCCTTCGTTTTTGCCGATCTCGATGTAGGACAACACCTTTTCCAACTGATCGTTGGAGGCCTGCGAGCCCAGCATGGTCTCGCTGTCCAGCGGATCACCCTGGCGGACTGCCTTGGTGCGGATCGCGGCCAGTTCGAGGAACTCGTCGTAGATGTCGGCCTGAACCAGGCTGCGCGACGGGCACGTGCACACCTCGCCCTGGTTGAGGGCGAACATGGTGAAGCCCTCCAGCGCCTTGTCCTGGTAGTCGTCGGCCTTGGCCATCACGTCGGAGAAGAAGATATTGGGGCTCTTGCCGCCGAGCTCCAGCGTGACCGGGATGAGGTTTTGCGACGCGTACTGCATGATCAGCCGCCCGGTGGTGGTCTCGCCGGTGAACGCGATCTTGGCGATCCGGTTGCTCGACGCCAGCGGCTTGCCGGCCTCGGCGCCGAATCCGTTGACGACGTTGACCACTCCCGGCGGGAGCAGGTCGCCAATCAGCGACATCAGGTAGAGCACCGAAACCGGTGTCTGCTCAGCGGGTTTGAGCACCACCGCGTTGCCGGCCGCCAGCGCGGGCGCCAGTTTCCAGGCACCCATCAGGATCGGGAAGTTCCACGGGATGATCTGCCCGACCACTCCGAGCGGCTCGTGGAAGTGGTAAGCCACGGTGTCGTCATCGATCTGGCTCAGCGCGCCCTCCTGCGCGCGCAGCGCCGCGGCGAAGTAGCGGAAGTGGTCGGCGGCCAACGGAATGTCGGCGGCCAACGCCTCGCGGATCGGCTTGCCGTTGTCCCAGACCTCAGCCACCGCCAGCGCGGCGGTGTGCTCCTCGATGCGGTCGGCGATCTTGTTCAGGATTGCCGCGCGCTCCGCGGGTGCCGTCTTGCCCCACGCCGGGGCGGCGGCGTGCGCGGCATCCAGTGCCTTGTCGATGTCGGCCTCGTCGGAGCGGGCCACCTCGCAGAACGGCTGGCCGGTGACCGGGGTCGGGTTCTCGAAGTAGCGGCCCTTGGCCGGCGCAACCCACTGCCCGCCAATGAAATTCTCGTAGCGGGATTCGTACGACATCAACGCCCCGGCAGAACCTGGACGTGCAAAAACAGGCATCTTTTCGGCTCCTTCCCTCGTGACACAGCTCACAGTACGCTGCACTCATCCGGGGATGTCGGGTCGACGCGGGGGACGAGCATGGCCGAGACGCATTCAGCCGAGGAGGCGCTTCGGCAGTGGAGATCCGTGGCACCGGCCTGGGAACAGCACCGGGAACGCATGTTCGGCGACGTGCGCGCGGTGTCCGAATGGCTCGTCGAGCAGGTTGATCCGCAACCGGGCCAGACCGTTCTGGAGGTGGCGGCGGGCCCAGGCGAGACCGGCTTTCTCGTCGCGGACCGGCTCGGTCCCACGGGCCGCCTGATCTCCAG
>NZ_LZMG01000172.1:0-1904 GCF_001673615.1 Mycobacterium sp. 1245499.0 | reverse complement strand
GCACCGCGCCGGGTATCGCCCCTGCTCCGCCGACTTCAGGAGTGAGCCCTGCGCCTAACACCGCACCGATGCCTCCCGCGGTACCGGAACCAAGTTTCGGGCAGTGCGTGGGAGCGCAGGTGAAAGCCAACGTTGGTCAGGACATGATTAAGGACGGGGCGGGGTCCAAACGCGGGCATCGGGGTTATGGGTGGCTGTGATGACGGTCCGGGCGAAGTCAGTTCCTGCTTGTACTGGTCCAAGAAGCTGGGCTGTTGCACCGGCTGCGGCCCCCCGGCCTCCGGACCCGTGGGTTGCGGCTGCGGCTGAGGCTGCGGTCCGCCGTCTTGTTTGAAGTAGTCGACTAACTTCGCGCCGTTGTTGCGGTTCGACCCCGGCGTGGTGCGGTTGTCGGCCTGGGTGCCGTGGCTGGAGCCCGGTCCTGGCGCAAAGCCACCGCCGCTAAGACCGGCAGTAGCGGCTGTGAGCTGACTGGAGACCTTGACGTCTGCCCCTTCAAGTTGCTCGGCGCGCAACCGGATGTCAGCGGCGAATGCTTCGGCCTGAGCTTGGCGCGCGGCCCGTTCTGCCGGGCTGGTGCTGCGGGTGTCGGTGACCGATAAGTCTTCTCCGACAGTGAATCCCGCGTTCTGGGCGTCTTCGACGCCGTAGAGGACTCGCCGCTGGGCCGCGCTGATGTCGCTGGCGCCGTTACGGGCTATTCCGGCTGCCTGCCGTAGCAGGTCGGCTTTGCCGCTGACGACGGATAGATCGGCTCCGGTGCGTTGCCGTAACGCGTCGCCACCGGCGCCGTGCCAGGTGATGGATTGTGCCTGGTTGCGCATCGTCAGGAATGCGTCTTCCCAGCGGTCGGCGGTTTGCGTCCAGTAGGCGGCCGCGTCGATGAGGTGCCCGGTGCTCCAAGCCTCGATCTGCGAGAGGGTCGCGGGCATCTAGACCACCGTCACCCCTGTGACAGCGGCTATGTCGGCTGCCGATGTGGCCTCTTGGGCGGTGTATCCGCCGACAGCTGTGGTTACCCCGCCGACCGTTTCCTGCGTCCGCGCGGTGAAGGCCGCTGCAGTGACACCGATCGCCGCGTTCACGGCGTTCACGGCCGCCGTGGTGGCCTGAAACGGTTGCCCCGGCGCCGGTGGCGCGCCCACGAGTTGGGAGGTCAGCGCTTCCCACTGGCTGGCGGTAGCTGCTAGCTCGGCGGGGAAGACTTGCAGTGCACCGTGCCCCATAACTGCGTGAGTTTATGCGGGTCACACGCGGATTGCTATTCAACGGTCCGCGCGCAGCTGTGGCGCTGCGCGGCTCGAGCTGACTATCTTCAAGGCCCGCCGACCGGCTTGAAGCCGACCCGAGGACCGTGCGACAGTGCCGAGGATAAGCGATGACGGGTTGTCGATTTCGCTGCGTGGTTTTATGCCGCATGTGCAGGCATGCCGAAGTGCCGAGAAAGCTTGTTAGCCTTCCACTCAGCTAGCGACGACGTTGACTCGCGCACCTCTGTCGCCAGATCACTCCGTCGAGGCTCAATCACGATGGGGATTCCAATGGCCTTCTCGGCTCGGCGCTCGATGAAACAGATGAACCTCTGAGCCGGTCTCTACCAGCGTGGAAGATCCGCCGGATCAGCGGGTAGCTTGCGCACCCGTGATTGTTCGGAAGCGAGGCTTAAGCGGTACCACGAAGTCTTGAGCGCTTTCGACACCACGGAAGGGAGTACGACACCGGGACCGAAACTGGCTTTGCCCGCCGAACCATAATCGCATTGACGCCGCTGGTCACAACGCGGTCAGTGGGGACACTCCACTAGGTGAGCTTTACACTTTTGAGAACTTCGGCGAGCAACGCCTCCGTCTGCTCCCTGTTTCGACCGAAGTCTCGGGTAATTTCGCCGTTCGCTAATCGGTCGA
>NZ_LZMG01000171.1:0-5478 GCF_001673615.1 Mycobacterium sp. 1245499.0 | reverse complement strand
GATGGCTAGATAGTGGTGGGCGTGGCGGGCCAGGCGGATGACATCGCTCATCGGCAGCAGGGTGCCGCCGCCGGTCAGCCCGCGCCCGGCGGCGGCTTCGAGGTCGGCCAGCGTGGTGGTGACGATGATGGAGGCGGGTAACCCGTTGTGCTGACCCAGGTTCCCGGAGGCCAGCACGCCGCGCAGTGCGGCGTTGAGTCCGTCGTGCTGGCGTTGGGCGGCCGAGCGTGGGTCGTGGTCGATGGCGTCTTGGGTGGGTGCGCCGTCCACACAGGGGGTGTCGTCGTGGGGGTTGCACATGCCGGGCGCGGCGAGTTTGGCTAGGACGGTTTCCAGGGTGGCGCGGGCTTCGGGGGTGAGCCAGCCGCGCAGCGCCGACATGCCGTCGGCTTGCTGGTTGCCCAGGGTCAGACCGCGTTGGCGGGCCCGGTCGTCGTCGGTGTAGGTGCCGTCGGGGTTGAGGCAGTCGGCCAGGGTGCGGGCCAGCCCGGCGAGTTGTTCGGGGCGAAACCGGCTGCCCTCGGTGGCCAATCGCGCTTCGGCCCGCTCGCGGGTGGGCATGTCGATCCAGCCGGGCAGCTGGTGGTAGAACTTGCGGATCACCGCCACCTGACCCGCACCCAGGGCGCCGTCGCGTTGTCCGGCGGCGGTGGCGGGCAGCATCGGGCCCAGCGGTTCGCCGGTCAGGCCGTGGCGTGGGCCCAAATCGCGTGCCTCGTTGAGGCGGCGGGCGGCTTCGGCGCGGCTGATCAGGGTCGCCTCGGCGATGGCCTGGACTGCTGTGGCGCCGAGTTCGACCGAGGGTGCTTGGCGGGCCAGGGAATTGATCACGGGGTGCTCGACGGCTGGGATGCGCCGGCGCTGCTTTTCGCAGCGCGCCAACACCGCCAACTGCTGCCGGGGCTTCAGCGCGTCGACGTTCAGCGCGCAGACCCGATCCCAGGCGGCATCGAGCGCGTCGAACGCCGCCTCGACATCCTGCTCATCACTCACACCGCCAAACTAGCGGCACCCACCGACAAAAATCGGCCGAGAAATCGCCATAGATTCACACTCGCGCAAATAATTTCGTGGGGGTCACGGTGTCGCACGGTGATCGACCGTGCCAAGGATGTAAGACCACCTCGCCCGAATCGCCATAGATTCACACTCGCGCAACTCATTTAGAATTCGCGACCGCTCCGGCTCGGCGCGCAGCACAGGCCCAGACGATCTTGCCGGATTTCTCGGACCAAGACCTGCCGATCGAGGTCCCGCGTCTTGTCGGTGCGCAGACCTAAACTCTCGATGCCCAGGTAAACACGCACTTCGAAAGGGGGTCGCCGGCATGCGATTCCTGCACACCGCCGACTGGCAGTTGGGCATGACCCGGCACTTCCTCGCCGGTGACGCCCAGCCGCGCTATTCGGCGGCTCGCCGCGACGCGGTTTCCGGTCTGGGCGCCCTGGCGGCCGAGGTGGGCGCCGAGTTCGTTGTGGTGTCGGGCGACGTCTTCGAACACAATCAGCTTCCGCCCAAGGTCATCGGGCAGTCCCTGGAAGCCATGCGCGCCATCGGAATTCCGGTGTACCTGCTGCCGGGCAACCACGATCCCCTCGACGCCTCGTCGGTGTACACCAGCGCGCTGTTCACCTCCGAGCGTCCCGACAACGTCGTGGTGCTCGACCGGGCCGGCGTGCACCAGGTGCGTCCCGGGCTGGAAATCGTCGCCGCGCCGTGGCGGTCGAAGGTCCCGACCACCGACCTGGTCGCCGACGTCCTCGACGACCTGCCCGCTGCCGCGGGCACCCGGATCCTGGTGGCGCACGGCGGCGTGGACGTCCTGGATCCCGATCGGGACAAGCCCTCGCTGATCCGGCTCGCCACCGTTGACGACGCGCTGTCGCGCGGCGCGGTGCACTACGTGGCGCTCGGGGACAAGCACTCGCTCACCCGGGTCGGCGACAGCGGCCGGGTCTGGTATTCCGGCTCCCCGGAGGTCACCAACTTCGACGACGTGGAAGCCGACCCAGGCCATGTCCTGATCGTCGACGTCGACGAGGCCGACCCGCAACGCGCGGTGTCCGTGACGCCGCGGCACGTCGGAAGCTGGCGGTTCGTCACCTTGCGCCGACAGGTCGACTCCAGCCGTGACATCGCCGATCTCGACTTGAACCTCGACCTGATGACCGAGAAGGACCGGACCGTGGTGCGCCTGGCGCTGACCGGTTCGCTGACGGTCACCGACCGCGCCGCGCTGGACGCCTGCCTGGACAAATACGCACGGCTATTCGCCCACCTGCGCACGTGGGACAGCCACACCGACCTGGCGGTGATCCCGGCCGACGGCGAGTTCAGCGATCTGGGCATCGGAGGTTTCGCCGCCGCAGCGGTCGAAGAGCTGGTGGCGACGGCGCGCGAGGAGGACCCCGCCACCGCCGTGGACGCCCAGGCCGCGCTGGCGCTGCTGCTGCGCCTCACCGACCGGGGTGCGGCGTGAAGCTGCACCGGTTGATCCTGACCAACTACCGCGGGATTTCGCACCGGGACATCGAATTCCCCGATCACGGCGTCGTGGTGGTGTGTGGCGCGAACGAGATCGGCAAGTCGTCGATGATCGAAGCCCTGGACCTGCTGTTGGAGGCCCGGGACCGTTCGACGAAGAAGGAAGTCAAACAGGTCAAGCCCACCCACAGCGACGTCGGCTCCGAGGTGTCCGCCGAAATAAGCTGCGGCCCTTACCGTTTCGTCTACCGCAAGCGGTTTCACAAGAAGTGTGAGACCGAGCTGACGGTCATCCGGCCGTGCCGCGAACAGCTGACCGGTGACGAAGCCCACGAGCGGGTCCGGGCGATGCTGGCCGAGACGGTGGACAGCGACCTGTGGCATGCCCAGCGGGTGCTGCAGTCCGCGTCGACCGCCGCGGTGGATTTGTCCGGGTGCGACGCGCTGTCCCGCGCGCTCGATGTCGCCGCCGGCGACAGCGGAGGGTTGTGCGGCACCGAGCCATTGCTCATCGAACGCATCGACGCCGAATACGGGCGTTACTTCACCCCGACCGGACGCCCTACAGGCGAGTGGGCCGCCGCGATCGCTCGGCTGGCCGACGCCGAGGCCGCGGTTGCCGAGTGCGCGGCCGCGGTCGCCGAGGTCGACGAGCGGGTGGCCCGCCACGCCGTGTTGACCCAGCAGGTCGCCGACCTCTCCCAGCAACGGATCGCCGTCGGCCCGCGGGTGGCCGCCGCGCAGGAAGCCGCCGATAACGTCGCCGCGCTCACCGCGCAGCAGCGCGAAGCCCAGCTGGTCGCCGACGCCGCGGTCGCCACCGCCACCGCCGCGGGCGGCGCCCACACCGCACGCCGGCAACTGCTGGCCGAAATCGACTCGCGCGCCGAGGCTGTGGCCGAAACGCAAGCGCAGGCCGAAGAAGCCGCCGCCGCCCAGGCCGCGGCGCATGCGGAGGCCGAAGCGTCCGACGCCGCGCTGCACCAGGCCACCGAGGCCCTGGCCGAGCTGCACCGCCGGGCCGACTCCGCGCGGTGCACGGTCGACCGGCTCGCCGACCGCGAAGAGGCCGACCGGCTGACCGCCAGGTTGGCCAGGATCGACGCCATCGAGCGGGATCGCGAGCGGATCGGCGCCGAGCTCACCACCATCGCGGTCACCGAGGCGGTGCTGCGCCGCATCGAGGACGCCGCGGCCGCCGTCGACCGCACCGGCGACCAGTTGGCGCTGACCTCGGCAGCCATCGAACTCACCGCGGCGGCGGACATTCAACTCATCGTCGGCGGCCGGCAGGTCTGGCTGCCGGCCGGGCAGAGCTGGACGACCACCGCCGCCGGACCCACCGAGGTGACGGTCCCCGGCGTCCTGACCGCCCGGGTCACCCCGGGCGCGAACACACTGGACGTGCACGCCAAACACGCTGCGGCACAGCAGGAGTTGGTCGCAGCGCTGGCGGCCGGCGAGGTGGCCGACCTCGACGCCGCACGATCCGCCGACCAACGTCGCCGCGAGCTGCAGAGCACCCGTGATCAACTCGGCGCCACCCTGGCCGGCCTGTGCGGTGAAGAGCGGATCGAGGAGCTGCGATCGCGGCTCACCCAGCTGCGCGCCGCACACCCCGCCGAGACAAGTGCCGCGCCCGTGGACATCGGGGCCGCACGCGCCGAACTCACCGCGGTGCTTCAGGCCCGCGAGGACGCGTCGACCGAGTACGAGGCTCGCCGTCAGGCCGCTGCCACAGCGGCTACTGCGCTCGCCGAGTTATCCACGCGCGCAACGGTTCTGCAGAACACCTTGGCGACGCAGCGCGCCGAGCTGAACGCCGCCGCCGGCCGGCTGACGGCCGAGCGGGCATCCGCCGGCGATGCGGAACTCGCGGCCTCGGCGGACACGGCGCGCAGCGCGGCGCAGGCCGCCCAGCAACGCGTCACCGAAGTCGCCGAAGCGCTGGCCGCGGCCGCACCCGATGCGGTCGCCAGCGAATTGGCCGACGCGACAAAGGAAGCCGACTCGCTGCGCGAGCGCTACGAAGGAGCCGCGCGCGCATTGCGCGAGATCACCATAGAACTCTCGGTGTTCGGCAGTGAGGGACGCCAGGGTAAGCTCGACGCCGCACAGACGGAGCGTGAGCACGCCGCCAGCGAGCACACCCAGGTGGGCGGCCGCGCGCGGGCGGCGCAACTGCTGCGCTCGGTGATGACGCGCCACCGCGACACCACCCGCCGTCGATATGTCGAGCCCTATCGTGCGGAACTGCAGCGACTCGGGCGTCCGGTGTTCGGCCCCAGCTTCGAGGTCGACATCGACAGCGACCTGTGCATCCGCAGCCGCACACTGAACGGCATCACGGTGCCGTACGAATCCCTGTCCGGCGGGGCCAAGGAGCAGCTCGGCATCTTGGCCCGGCTGGCCGGCGCGGCCCTGGTCGCCAAGGAGGACGCCGTCCCGGTGGTGGTCGACGACGCGCTCGGTTTCACCGACCCCGATCGCTTGACCAAGATGGGCGAGCTGTTCGACACCGTGGGAACCCACGGGCAGGTGATCGTGCTGACGTGCAGCCCTGACCGCTACGACGGTGTCAAGGGCGCGCACCGCATCGATCTCAGCGCTTAGCCCACGCGGCCGGCCGAGGCCGAAACTGCTGGTCAGAACGATTCGATGCCATGCCGGCGCCTCGCCTGCAGAATGGGAACATGGTGGGGCCACGCGAATGACGATGAACGCGAAGCGCAGCCGGGTGCAGCAGAAGCTGGCGGAACTGCCCGGTGTGCGACCCGTGCGCCGGCCGATCTCACCGCACAGCGCCGAAGAGTTCGATCTGTACTACGTGCGCGCCGGCCGTAAGTCTTCCAGTCCGGTGGTCATCATCCCCGGGGGTCCGGGCGTGGCGTCGGTGCAGATGTACAAGGGACTGCGGCGGCGCGCAGCGGCGGCCGGCCTCGACGTCATCATGGTCGAACACCGCGGGGTGGGGATGTCGCGGCACGACGACTC
>NZ_LZMG01000170.1:0-1678 GCF_001673615.1 Mycobacterium sp. 1245499.0 | reverse complement strand
CGCGGCGCTCAACGCCACCGCCGCGCTGCCAACCGCAACGCCCAATTTGCTCAACGACAGCCTCATGTGTGGACACCTTCCCCAGTTAATGCACCGCTATTACGGCGAGAACATCTGCCCAGCGGTTGCCGTCCTTCGGTTGAGATTACCAGGCCCCGCGAGCGTGCCTGCAACACAACGGCTATCGCACACCACCGCCCGGGCGTTACTCTTCGCAGGTCAGCGGCTTGCCAGCGGTGTTCGCCGTCGGCGAAACGGGGGCCGGTCACAGGGTCCGAGACTGTCGGTCTTAAATCGGTATTTCGACAGGCGCGCCAAATGGTTGACCTGTATCTGCAACGTCTAGTATCAGTAACCGAAAGCTTCACCGGATGCGGTCGGACGCGCGCCGGTGCGAGCTGAACGCCCAGCCCACAATTGAGCCCAGCAGCTGGCCTAGTACATGGAGGAGACGTCTGTGACGTACACGATCGCCGAACCCTGTGTCGACATCAAGGACAAAGCCTGTATCGAGGAGTGCCCCGTCGACTGCATCTATGAAGGCGCTCGGATGCTCTACATCCACCCCGACGAATGCGTCGACTGCGGGGCGTGCGAGCCGGTCTGCCCCGTCGAAGCGATTTACTACGAGGACGATGTGCCGGACCAGTGGAGCCAGTACACGCAGATCAACGCCGACTTCTTTGCCGAGCTGGGATCGCCCGGCGGCGCGGCCAAGGTCGGCTTGACCGAGAACGACCCGCAGGTGGTCAAGGACCTGCCGCCGCAGGGCGAGGGCGACTGAGCGGCCCGGTGCCCCACCAGCTCAAAAAGCGCCGGCCGGCGGTGTCGGCGGCCCTGCCCGAGTTCCCCTGGGACACGCTGGCCGACGCGAAGGCGCTCGCCGGCGCCCACCCGGACGGCATCGTCGACCTCTCGGTCGGCACCCCGGTCGACCCCGTTGCCCCGGTGATCCAGGAGGCGCTGGCCGCCGCCGCGTCGGCGTCGGGCTATCCCGCCACCGCCGGCACCGCCCGGCTGCGCGCATCGGCGGTCGCCGCGCTGGACCGCCGGTTCGGCATCACCGGGCTGGGCGAGGCGGCCGTGCTCCCGGTGATCGGCAGCAAAGAGCTCATCGCCTGGCTGCCCACGCTGCTGGGCCTGGGCCCCGCGGACGTCGTCGTGGTGCCCGAGCTGGCGTATCCGACCTATGACGTCGGGGCCCGGCTGGCCGGGGCGCGGGTGCTGCGCGCGGATTCGCTGACCCAGCTGGGTCCGCAATCGCCGTCCTTGTACTACCTGAACTCGCCGAGCAACCCGACCGGGCGTGTCCTGGGCGTCGATCACCTGCGCAAGGTGGTCGGCTGGGCCCGCGACCGGGGCTGCCTGGTGGCCTCCGACGAGTGCTATCTGGGGCTGGGCTGGGACGACCAGCCGCTGTCGATCCTGCACCCCTCGGTCTGCGACGGCGACCACACCGGCCTGCTCGCGATCCACTCCCTATCGAAGAGCTCGTCGCTGGCGGGCTACCGGGCCGGGTTCGTCGCCGGGGACCCCGAGCTGGTCGACGAGCTGCTGGCCGTGCGCAAGCACGCCGGGATGATGGTGCCCACGCCGGTGCAGGCGGCCATGGTGGCGGCCCTCGACGACGACGCCCACGAACTGGCACAGCGGCAACGCTATGAGCGCCGCCGCGCGG
>NZ_LZMG01000169.1:0-17650 GCF_001673615.1 Mycobacterium sp. 1245499.0 | reverse complement strand
CGCGTTTCACGCGCTCATCGCCCGGCGCTTGGGTTGATGGGCGCCGGCTCTCTTCGCGCGTTTCACGCGCTCATCGCCCGGCGCTTGGGTTGATGGGCGCCGGCTCTCTTCGCGCGTTTCACGCGCTCATCGCCCGGCGCTTGGGTTGATGGGCGCCGGCTCTCTTCGCGCGTTTCACGCGCTCATCGCCCGGCGCCGGGAGGACCCGCGAAGGCCTGAGCTATTCGCAACCAGCGCTGAGCGTCGTCGCCCTCGGCGGTGATGTCGAGCGCGCTCAGCGGGCGTCGTTGGGTGACCAGGTAGCAGAAATCCTCAGCGGACCCGCGGACACTCTGCTCGGCATCGGGCGGCCCCCACGACCAGGTGTCGCCGCCGGGTCCGCGCAGCTCGACCAGGAACGGCTCGGGCGGCGGCGCCAAGTTGTTGACGGCGAAGGCGAAATCGCGGGTGCGGACCCCCAGGTGAGCGATCGACCGCAGGCGTTCAGTCGCCGGCCTCGTCACGCCCAGCGCGTCGGCGACATCGAGGCCGTGCGCCCAGGTCTCCAT
This sequence comes from Mycobacterium sp. 1245499.0, assembly GCF_001673615.1. Taxonomy (NCBI): domain Bacteria; kingdom Bacillati; phylum Actinomycetota; class Actinomycetes; order Mycobacteriales; family Mycobacteriaceae; genus Mycobacterium; species Mycobacterium sp. 1245499.0. Next base: position 17,102 of record NZ_LZMG01000169.1, on the reverse strand, counting down.
CAGCCGCGCAGTGGCCATCGATGCCGCACTCATCGGTGGGCCGAACCACGGAAGTTTGCGGCCCGCCTCGACCGTGAGCAGCGCCTCGTGCAGCCGTCCCCGGGTGACCCGCCAGTCGGCGAGCAGTTCGGCGGGCGTCAGGGCCGCCAGTTCTTCGGCGCCTTTGTCGACGAAGCCCGTCGGATCCGCGGCCGCGCCCGCCAACACCTCGGCGAAGCCGGGTTCGTCGGTGACCGCGATCAGCGCGACCCGATCCGTCCACAGCAGGTGGCCGACCTGATGCGCGATGGTCCAGCCGGGCGCTGGAGTCGGATCGGCCCAGCGTTCGGGCGGCAACGGCGCCACCAGCTCGTCGAGCTCGTCGCTTTCGGCACGCAGGTCGTCGACCATGGGCGCGGGACCGGTCATCGGAGCCGCAGACTGTCGGGTACGGCCGTCGGACAAAGCACGTCTGTACCTTAGCGATCGTTCGCTTGCTCGCCGCGGCGCCCGATGACGCCGTGCACGGCCAGCCCGACCAGGTACAGCACCGAGCCGAACAGCGCGAACGCGGGCGCGTGCCCGTCATCGGGAATCAAGATGCCGGCCACCGTGATCGAAACGATGAACGCGACCCAGAACAGCGCGTCCTGCACGGCGAACACGTGCCCGCGAAGGGCGTCGTCGACGTCTATCTGGATCGCGGTGTCGGCGCAGAGCTTGACCATCTGCCCGGTGACGCCGAGCAAGAAGCCGCACGCGACCATCACCGGAACCAACAGCTCGGCGCCGGCGACCTCGATGATCGCCGACGTCGCCAACGCGCCGTTGGCCGTCGCGTAGCGCCCCCACCGGCGTATCGCCGGCGGCGTCAGGACGTTGGCCAGAAAGGCGCCCAGCCCCGCGGCGCCGAAGAACAGTAAGGCCGTGCCGAATCCCCCGCCCTCGAGGTTTGGCATGTGATGGACCAGCAACAACACCAGCAGCGAGTTGATGCCGACGACCATCCGGTGGGCGGCCAGGCCGGACAGGGTGGCGGCGACCGTAGGGCGCTGTGCGACCGTGCGCGCACCGTGCAGCCAACCGGTGATCACCGCATAGATGACCGGCCCGTGGATCGCCCGCCAGGTGTCGTCGGGGCCCAGCACCCGGGCACCGAACCGCCACGACAGCAGCAGCGCGATCGACACCGGAACCGCGGTGATGAACACGATCGCCGACGCGCCCTTGTCGCTGGCGCCGAAGATGAAGCGGGGCACCAGCATGAAGTTCGCGCCGAAGAACGCCGCGATGGCCCCGCACGCGGTGGCGACCGAATTCATGGTCACCACCTGCTCGCGCGGCACCACATGCGGCAACGACGCCGACAGGCCCGACCCGACGAACCGGGCCAAACCGTTGGCGAACAGCGCACCCAGCAACAGCGGCAGGTCACCAGCGCGTACCGCCAGGATGGTGCCGATTGCGGCGATCAGGATCAGCCGGCCGATGTTGGCGCCGACCAGCACCAGCCGCCGGTCCCAACGGTCCATCAGCGCGCCGGCGAACGGGCCCAGCAGCGAATACGGCAGAAACAGAACCGTGAAGGCGCGCGCGATGGAAAGCGGATCCGCGGCCCGGTCCGGGTTGAACAGCAGCGCCCCGGCCAGCGCCGCCTGAAACAAGCCGTCGCCGAACTGGCTCGCCACGCGCACCTGCAACAGGCGCCAGAAATCGGGCAAACCGCGCACCGACCGCCAAATCTCGACGGGTGCGCTGGACTGCATCCGGGTGGGGATCACCGAAACCGACTTCCAGGATTGGGGTTGGCAAAGCTCGCGCGATCAGAGCGGTCCCAACCACAGTACAAATCTCCGGGGCCTACCCCAGCGATTGCCCTGGGCCACGATGCACCGGATGCGATGATGGTGTGGTGCCCCCGCAGGAGGATCCAGAGGACTACGTAGCACCCGCCGCGCAACGGGTGCGCGCGGGCACTTTGCTGCTCGCCAACACCGATCTTCTCGAGCCGACGTTTCGGCGCAGCGTGATCTACATCGTCGAGCACAACGACGGAGGCACGCTGGGTGTCGTGCTCAACCGCTCCAGCGAAACCGCGGTCTACAACGTGTTGCCGCAATGGACCAAGCTCTCGGCCAAGCCAAAGACGATGTTCATCGGCGGACCGGTGAAGCGCGACGCCGCGCTGTGCCTGGCGACGCTGCGCGTTGGCGCCGATCCCGGGGACGTGCCGGGCTTGCGGCACGTGGACGGCCGGGTGGTCATGGTTGATCTGGACGCCGACCCCGAGCTGATCGCGCCGCTGGTCGAAGGGGTGCGGATCTTCGCGGGCTACTCGGGCTGGACTATCGGTCAGCTCGAAGGCGAGATCGAACGCGACGACTGGATTGTGTTGTCCGCCTTGCCATCCGACGTACTGGTCGGACCGAGGTCCGACCTGTGGGGCCAGGTGTTGCGGCGCCAGCCGCTGCCGCTGTCGCTGCTGGCTACCCACCCCATCGACATCAGCCGCAACTAGGGCCGCTCCCCCGGTTTTCGTTCAGGGGCACGACTGCGTGCAGCCGACGCAGCTGCCGGCGCAGGCGGGCGCCGCCGCTTCCTGACGCAGCGCGAAGCGGGCGCTCTGCCACGAGCCCGCGGCCAGCGTTCCCAGCGCGCCCACCACGCACACGATGAGTACCACCAGTGCGGTGTCCGGGACGGCGGCCATGGCGACCGCGCCGCCGGCGGCCAACATCACCGCCGCCGCCAACTGGGTCGGCGCCATCGCGCGCAGCGCCAACGCAGTGGCACCGACGTTTTGGTTGTGCGCCAGCGACCAGGTGCCGAACCCCGCCGAGGCCACCGCCGCACACATGCACAGCACGCCCGCAATCAGCATGGGGTCACAATACGAGCCGGGTGACCGACCCGCGAATCCGGCTCGGCGAGGCGTCCTCAGTGCTGCAGGAACGAGAAGTTCGGCAGCGGGGGCAGGCCCGGCACCATGGCCAGCAGGCTGGGAGCGTGCTGCTGGGTCAACGTCGGCGTTTGCGCGGGCAGTCCGACGGGAGCCGCCGGCGCGGTCTGGGCGAGCGGTACCAGCGGCGCCGCGCCGGGCGCCGGAGCGACCGGAGCCACGGGAGCCGTAACCGGTGCCGGGGCGACCGGGGCCACGGGAGCCGCGGCCGGCGCCGGGGCGACCGGGGCGGCGGCGGGCGCCTGAGCCGGCAATCCCACCGGCGACGCGGCGGGTGCCTGGGCCGGGGCCGGCGCGGTCGCACCGGGTGCGCTCACCCGGAATCCGTTGACGATGGCGTCGGTGGCCGGTGCGTCGGCGACACTCACCGCGCGATCGGTGGTCACCGCCAGCGACACGAGGTAGTTGTCGTGCCCCGACGTGGCGATGACGTGGCGCCGCGACGTGTTGAGGGTGAGGTCACCGTCGCGGTACGTGCCCTCGACGATCGACGACGGGAAGCCGCCGAAGTCGGTCATCGCCGCGTTGGTCGGCTGCCACGCCGGAAGCTTCTGGCTGTCGACGTAACCGTGGGTGATGGCCTCCCTCGGATCGAAGGCGCCGACCAGTTTGTACACCACGACCTGCGCGTTCGAGGAATAGATACTGCTGCCCTGCCGGTCGGCGATCACCGCGAACGCATCGGGCACGTTGGGATCGGGCACCTGGGTCCAGCGGGCGGGCACCGGCAGGGTGATGTCGAGCGCCTTGAAGCCCTGCGGCTTCTGCGGCTCGAACTTCACGCCCTTGGACTGCAGGAATTCGCGGATCGTTCCCGATGTCGCGGGAGCCGGAGCCGGCGCCGCCGGTGTGACCGCGGCCGGGGCCGTCGTTCCGGGGGCCGTGGCGGTAGCCGGCGGGACGATCTGGTTGCCGGCGGGCGGGGCCGCGAGATATCTGCTCGGCGGCACCAGCTCGGGCCCGAGGTTCTGCGGTGCCGGCGCGGGAACCGCGGGGACGGGCGCAGGCGCTGGGGGCAACGGGTCTGCCGATGCCGTGCCGCCCGCAACAACCGCCAGGCCCATCAGGCCAGCGACCATACCGCCGAGGAGTGCCCGGTGGACGGGGACGATCTCAATCATCTGCGTCGGTCCTTCCAATGGCTGCCTACCAGAAGCCGTCGATAGGGGCTGACTGTAACTAGAGGTCAAAGGCGGTGAATAGGCTCGAAACACACCTGGGATGAACCTCTGATCGGCGCGCAACGGAACCGAGACCAACCTGTGGCCGGCGTACTCGCCGTGTCGCCCTTATACCCTGTTCAGGTGACCGACTCCCCGACCACCTCGCCGGCAAGCAACTCCGGCGCCGCCACGCCCGACTCCGACGCGCCGCCATATCGCTACACGGCGGCGCTGGCGGGTCGCATCGAGGGCGTGTGGCAGGAGAACTGGGCGAAGCTCGGCACCTTCAACGTGCCCAACCCGGTCGGTTCGCTGGCGCCGGAAGACGGATCCCCGGTGCCGGACGACAAGTTGTTCGTGCAGGACATGTTCCCGTACCCGTCGGGGGAGGGCCTGCACGTCGGGCACCCCCTCGGTTACATCGCGACGGACGTGTACGCCCGCTATTTCCGGATGACCGGCCGTAACGTGTTGCATGCGTTGGGGTTCGACGCCTTCGGGCTGCCGGCAGAGCAGTACGCGGTGCAGACCGGCACCCATCCGCGCACCCGGACCGAGGCCAACGTCGTCAATTTCAAGCGCCAGCTGGGACGGCTGGGTCTCGCTCACGACAGCAGGCGCAGCTTCTCCACCACCGACGTCGAGTTCTACAAGTGGACCCAGTGGATCTTTTTGCAGATCTACGACGCCTGGTTCGACACCGCCGCCAACAAGGCCCGTCCCATCGCGGAGCTGGTCGCCGAGTTCGATTCCGGGGCCCGCCGCCTCGAGGACGGCCGGGACTGGGCCGGGCTCTCGGCGGGGGAGCGGGCCGACGTGATCGACGGCCACCGGCTGGTCTACCGGGCCGACTCGATGGTGAACTGGTGCCCCGGTCTGGGCACCGTGCTGGCCAACGAAGAGGTCACCGCCGACGGCCGCAGCGACCGCGGCAACTTCCCGGTGTTCCGGAAACGGTTGCGGCAGTGGATGATGCGAATCACCGCCTACTCTGATCGGTTGCTCGACGACCTCGAAGTGCTGGACTGGCCGGAGCCGGTCAAGACCATGCAGCGCAACTGGATCGGCCGGTCCACCGGTGCCAAGGCGCTGTTCGCGGCGACCAAGGCCGATGGCGAGACGGTCGACATCGAGGTGTTCACCACCCGGCCCGACACGTTGTTCGGCGCTACCTACTTGGTGCTGGCCCCCGAACACGACCTGGTCGACGAGTTGGTCGCCGCCGCCTGGCCGGACGGCACCGACCCGCGCTGGACGTATGGCGCTGAGACGCCCGGTGCGGCCGTCGCCGCTTACCGGCAGGCGATCGGGTCGAAGTCAGACCTCGAACGTCAGGAGAGCAAGGCGAAGACCGGTGTCTTCCTGGGCAGCTACGCCGCCAACCCCACCAACGGCAAACCGGTGCCGATCTTCATCGCCGACTACGTGCTGGCCGGGTACGGCACCGGGGCCATCATGGCGGTTCCGGGCCACGACCAGCGCGACTGGGACTTCGCCCACGAGTTCGGCTTGCCCATCGTGGAAGTCATTGCCGGCGGCGACATTTCGGAGGCGGCCTACGCCGGTGACGGGGTGCTGGTCAACTCCGGCTACCTCGACGGTCTGGATGTGGCCGCGGCCAAGGAAAAGATCACCGCACGCCTGGAGGCCGAAGGCCGCGGCTGGGCGCGCGTCGAATTCAAGCTGCGCGACTGGCTTTTCGCGCGCCAGCGGTATTGGGGCGAACCGTTCCCCATCGTCTACGACGCCGACGGCCGTGCGCACGCACTCGACGAGGCCGCACTGCCGGTCGAACTGCCCGACGTGCCGGATTACTCACCCGTGCTGTTCGATCCCGACGACGCCGACAGCGAGCCCTCACCGCCGCTGGCCAAGGCCACCGAATGGGTGCACGTCGAGCTGGATCTGGGCGACGGCCTGAAGCCCTACACCCGGGACACCAACGTGATGCCGCAGTGGGCCGGCAGCTCCTGGTACGAACTGCGCTACACGGATCCGCACAACTCGGAGCGGTTCGCCGCCTTGGAAAACGAGGCCTACTGGATGGGTCCGCGCCCGGCCGAGCACGGGCCGCAGGATCCCGGTGGTGTCGACTTGTACGTCGGCGGCGCCGAACACGCGGTGTTGCACCTGCTGTATGCGCGGTTCTGGCACAAGGTCTTGTACGACCTGGGCCATGTGAGCTCTCGTGAGCCCTATCGCCGGCTGGTCAACCAGGGCTACATCCAGGCCTTCGCCTACACCGACGCGCGAGGGTCGTACGTGCCGGCCGAAGAGGTGGTCGAGCGGGACGGTCGTTTCGTCTATCCGGGGCCCGGGGGAGAGGTCGAAGTCTTCCAGGAGTTCGGCAAAATCGGTAAGAGCCTGAAGAATTCGATCTCACCCGACGAGATCTGCGACGACTACGGCGCCGACACCCTGCGGGTTTACGAGATGTCGATGGGCCCGCTGGAAGCGTCCCGGCCCTGGGCCACCAAGGACGTCGTCGGTGCCCACCGGTTCCTGCAGCGGGTGTGGCGCCTGGTCGTCGACGAGCAGACCGGCGACACCCGCGTGGTCGACGGGCCCGCCCAGGAGTTGGCGACCGGCACGCTGCGAGTGCTGCACCGGACCATCGCCGGGGTCGCGGAAGACTATGCGGCACTGCGGAATAACACCGCCGCAGCCAAACTGATCGAATACACCAACCATCTCACCAAGGAGCACCGCGACGCGGTGCCACGCGCGGCGGTCGAGCCGCTGGTGTTGATGTTGGCGCCCTTGGCCCCGCATATGGCCGAGGAGCTGTGGCTGCGCCTGGGTCACGAGACCCCGCTGGCGCACGGTCCGTTCCCGATCGCCGATCCCGCTTTTCTGGTCGACGACACCGTGGAGTACCCGGTCCAGGTCAACGGCAAGGTCCGCGGCCGAGTCGTGGTGGCCGCCGATGCCGATCAGGACACGCTGAAGGCCGCCGCGCTCGCCGATGAAAAGGTCCAGGCGTTCCTGGCGGGCGCCACCCCGCGCAAGGTGATCGTGGTCGCCGGCCGGCTGGTCAACCTGGTCGTCTAGCGCCGACTAGCGCCCGGTGGGTCGCAGCATCAGTTCGTGGACGTGGCCGTCGGGCGGGGTGTTCACCGCATGGACGACCGCGGCCGCGACCGTTTCGGGTTTCAAGAAGTTGGCCGGGTCGTAGCTGCCGCCCTCGAACTCGACGAGTTCGCGCTGCATATCGCTGTCGGTCCGGCCCGGATAGATCGTCGTCACCCGCAACTCCGGTTCGTCGCTGCGCAGCGAATCCGCGAAGGCGCGCAGCGCGAACTTGCTGGCCGAATAGGAAGCCATGCCCCGCGAGGCGGTGCGCCCGGCGCCGGAGTTGATGAACACCACCTGGCCGCGCGCTCGTCGCAGCGCCGGCAGCAGCGCGAGCGTAAGTTCTACCGGCCCAAAGACGTTCACGGCGAAGGTGGCACGCCACTCGTCGATATGCGAGTCGGAAACGCTGCCGGGTATGGCCAATCCGGCGTTGTGCACCAGCACGTCGAGTTCGTCCACGATTTCGCAGGCGGCTTCGATGTCGCCGGAGTCGGTGAGGTCCAGCGGAAAGGTGGTGGCGCCGAGCCGCTCGGCGACCCCGTCGAGCCGATCGGAGGGTCGGCCGGCCAGCAGCAGGGTGTGGGTGGGGGCCAGCGCCGCGGCGATGGCCGAACCGATACCGCCGCCGGCGCCGGTGATGAGTGCATTGGGCATGCCCGGCAGTTTACCGACAGCCGCGATCGCAGGCGGAAACCATTGAGAGGACGGGCTTTTCAGGCTTCCTTGCGCGCGGGCGGCACGCCGGCGGGCCCGGACGTCGGATCGCCGGAGGCCAGCCGTTCCAGCGGCGCCAGCGCCTGCATCAGGGTGTTGAGGTCGGAGGTCGGGAGCTGGCTCAGCATCGCGGCCAGGCTGGCGCGCCGATTGGCCAGCGACTCACCGTGAACGGCCCGCCCCCGTGGCGTGATGTCCACGAGCACCGCTCGCAGGTCGGACGGGTCGCGGGAACGCTTGACCAGCCCGATCTTTTCCAGGCGCCGGATCGCCACGGTCGTGGTGGGGGTTCGCACCCGTTCGTGTGCGGCGAGATCGGTCATTCGAATCGGGCCCTGGTCGAGCAGGGTCACCAGGATCGACAATTGCGCCAGGGTCAGCTCCCCGGCGGCCGCGCCGCTGGGGTCGCCGCGGCGGAGAATCGCAAATAATTTGGACAGCGCCCGGTGCAAACCTTCGGCGAGCTCGGCTACCTCGGCCGGGTTCGTTTCGCTGTCTGCCATAAATCGGGAGTCTATCCCGATATGAGGTGCTTACGAGGGAGCTATTGCCCACCAGTTAGTGGGATCAAAGCACTTGGGACAAAAACCGCTGCAGCCGTTGGGTCTCGGCCGCTTCGAATATCTGCTCGGGCGGTCCAGATTCCACAACCTTGCCGTGATCCATGAACACCACGGCGTCGGACGCCGACCGCGCGAAACCCATTTCGTGGGTTACCACAACCATTGTCATGCCATCGGCGCCGAGGTCGGCAATGAGTTGCAGTATTCCTTTGACCATTTCCGGATCCAGCGCCGAGGTCGCCTCGTCGAAAAACATCACCTGGGGAGCCATCGCCAACGCGCGCGCGATCGCCACCCGCTGTTGTTGGCCGCCGGACAGCATGCTGGGGCGTGCAGCGGCCTTGTGCTTCAGGCCAACTCGGTCCAGTTGTGCCATCGCCAGGTCGCGCGCCTCGTCGGCGGGCAGGCGGCGCAACTTCCGCGGCGCCATCGCCACGTTGTCCAGCACGCTGCGGTGCGGGAACAGGTTGAAATGCTGGAACACCATGCCGATCCGCTGGCGGAGCTCGTTGGGATCGTCGCGCAGCACCGACCTGCCGTCCAACAGAATGTCGCCGCTGTCAGGCTCATACAGGCGGTTGAGCGTGCGCAGCAGTGTCGACTTGCCCGAGCCGGATGGCCCGATGATCGCCACGGTGCTGCCGGCGGGTGCCTCGATGTCGACGCCGCGCAGCACCTTGCTCCCGCCCAGAGTTTGGTGAACGTCGTTGGCCGCCAGCGACACTGACGCACGCCCGTGGATGCCGGAGGTCACGTGATCTCCTGGCCGAACGTCGTCACGAGCATGTCGGCATCGTCTGCTGGCGCGGCGGCCCGTCGTCCGCGGCGAAGGCGGTTGTCGATGTAGTTGACCAAATGCGTTAGCGGAATGGTCAATAGCAGGTAGAAGAGGCCGGCGGCCACCAACGGTGACAGGCTGCCGGTTTGGGCGTTGAGATCCCGTCCCACCTGGAACAGCTCTCGCTGATCGGCGATCAGGCCGAGGAAGTACACCAGCGCGGAGGCCTTCAGCAACCCGATGGCCTGATTGACCAGGGCGGGCAGGACGCGCCGGATTCCCTGCGGTACCACCACCAGCCGCATCGCGGTGACGTAGCTGAAGCCAAGGGCCCGGGACGCTTCCAGTTGTCCCGGGTCGACGCTTTGGATCCCGGAGCGCAGGATCTCGCCGATGTAGGCGGCGGCCATCAGTCCCAGTGCGGCGATGCCGAGCGGGTACGGGTTTTTGTTGGTCAGGCCGCTGACCAATGGGCCGATGCCCATCCCGATGAGCAGGATGATCACCACTTCGGGCAGGCCGCGGAAGATGTCGGTGTACACCCGCGCCGGCCAGCGCAGCCAGCGCCGGTGTGAGATTCCGGCCATCGCGAGCACCATGCCGAACACCAGACCGATCGCGAGGGCGCTGTTGGTCAGGATCAGGGTGTTGGGCAACCCGGTGGTGAACAACATCGGGATCGCTTGCCGGTACATGTCCCAGTCGAAGAACGAATCACCCAGCTGGGCCAGTGGTGATTTCGGGGCGGGCGGCCCCGCCGATGAGCGGTGTCGTTTGGCGATCGCGGCGAAGTCCGGCAACTGGGGGAGGGGTGCGGCTTTGGAGCCGGGTTTCCAGCCGGGCGGCAGCGACCGCGGCACCCACTGGCTGTACAGGTGCGCCCAGGTGCCGTCGGCGATGACGGCGTCCAGCCCGGAATTGAGCGCGTCGATCAACGGCTTGTTGCTCTGAGCGACCGCGTAAGCCACGAAATTGCCTGGGCTGTAGGTGTTTGCGGTGACAACCGCCGGATCGCCCGGGCGAATGACGGTCGCCGCGAGGGTTCCCGGCGCCACCCACGCATCGATCTGGCGGCTCTTGAGGCTCGCGTACAAGGTGGCGAAGCCGGGGTACTTCACCGGTTGCAGGTGCAGGACGTCGACGACGTACGACTCCTCGACGGTGCCCTGCACGACGCCGATGCGTTGGCCGGCCGCGAGGTCGCTGAATTTATGGATGGCGGACCCGGGCGGCACCACCAGCGAATAGAAGCCGAAGTCGTAGCCGTTGGTGAACGAAACCGTGCGCCGCCGGGCGTCGGTGGCTTTCACCGCTGCCGAACCGACGTCGAAGCGCCGCGACGCCACCTGGGCCAGCAGCGCGGAGAAGTCGGTGCTGACGAAGCGGACCTGCAGACCCAGCTTGTCGGCGATGGCGCGCAGCAGTTGGTTGTCGAAGCCGCTGAACTCGCCGGTGGGGTTGATGCAGATGTTGGGTGGGGCGTCCGACAGCGTGCCGACCGTCAGTACTCCCGGCACCCCGAGGCCCAAGGCGCCGGCGTCGACCGCGCCGAGTGGCTCGACCGACGCCGTCGTGTCGCGGTCGTCCTCACCGGTGGTCGGGTTGTCGGTCACGTCCTTGGGCAGGGCCCGGGCGCTCTCCACCCCGGCCGGCGCGCATTGATTCCAGTCCGCGGCAGCGGGCGGCATCGGTCCGGCCAGCGCGAGCCCGCAAACCATGAGAATTGTCGCGGCCAGGGCGAAGGCCCTTCCGCGGCGCTTGGTGTGCCGGCCCACGCGCAAACTCATCAGTGTCACCGTAACGATTGAACGGCGACGCGGCCCGGTCAGCGTCGGTTCTACAGCGCCAGCGACGCTTCGCCGCAGATCGTGTCGGCGTCGGCGATTACCTGCAGTGGCCCGGCGACGACCCGGCTGACATCGTCGGGTGGTGTGAAGACCCGCCGCCGGTACAGTTCGGCGAGCATGGTCTGGGCCATCAGGTAGGAACGGTCGACGCACGCCGCCCGCGCGGCTTCGGGGTCACGCCGGTGTATTGCCGAGGTCTCATCCTCGTAGAACGGCAGCATCTCGTCGCGCCCGCCCTGATAGGTGGTCCAAAAGAGGCGGGGGATGAGGTTCTGTGAGGCGCGGATGGTGGCGTGCAGACGCGGTCCGGCGTACTCGTCGTTGACGGTGCGCCGATACTCGGCCGCGATGTCGGTGAAGGCGCGCGAATCCTTGGCGGTGCGCAGCGAGCGCATGAGCGAATCCAGCTGTCCGATGATCCGCGGCGTGGGATTGGTGGCCGCGCGTGCGGACGCAATCCCATTGAGCAGCCCGTCGAGCTCGTGATGCTCGAGGACGGTGGCTTCATCGAACCTCTCGACGAAGGCGCCTCGGTGGTAACGCGTGGACACAATGCCGTCGTGTTCGAGTTGGACCAACGCCTCTTGAATGGGCACCCGGCTCACTCCGAGGCCCAGTGCAATTTCGTTGCGGTCGACGCGGTCCCCGCTGCGCAGCTTTCCGGTCAACAACAGGTGGAGAATGTGCGAAACAACCAGGTCCTTTTCTTTGACCCCGTATTTCTTCGGCATCGTTTTGTTGCGTCTCTTTCCCACCGGGTTTGACCATCTGGCGGTGAGAGTTTCTCATGAATTGCCGCGCGTGTTTCGGCGTTTGGCCAATGAACCTGGGGCGAACGCGGCGCGGCCGGTTTAACGACTATTGCGCCACTTGCATAGCGCTTCGGCGGCGGTCAGGTCGTAGTCCGGGCCGTTGACGCCCACGGTCAGCAGCGTGACCCCCAGCGCGGTGAGGCCTTCGGCGTTGGCGATCAACCCGTCGAGGCCCTCGCCGCGACGAACTCCGCTGTTGTCCTCGACGCCGGCCGACCTCTCGATGGTGGACGGGTCGCGCCCGACGGCCGCGCAATGCTCTTCCAGCACGGCGGCCGCCGCCGGGTAGGTGTCGACGGTGGTGAAGCCGTGCCAGATGTCGCCGTACTCCGCGACCATCCGCAGGGTCTTCCGCGGGCCCTTACCGCCGATGAGGATCGGGATGTCGCGGGTGGGAGCCGGGTTCAGTTTGGTCAGCCGACTTTGGATCCGGGGCAGTGCGGTCGCCAGGTCGTCCAGGCGGCTGCCCGCGGTGCCGAATTCGTAGCCGTACTCGTCGTAGTCCCTTTGTTTCCAACCCGAACCGATACCCAGGATGAGCCGGCCGTCGGAAATGTGGTCGACGGTGCGGGCCATATCGGCCAGCAGCTCCGGATTCCGATAGGAGTTGCAGGTCACCAGCGCGCCGATCTGAATGCGCGAGGTCTGCTCGGCCCAGGCGCCGAGCATCGTCCAGCATTCGAAGTGTGCGCCGTCGGGGTCGCCGTAGAGCGGAAAGAAGTGGTCCCAGTTGAAGGCGATGTCGACGCCGATGTCCTCGCAGCGGCGCACCGCGTCGCGGATCTGGCCGTACTGGGGAGCGTGTTGCGGCTGTAGCTGGACACCGATGCGGATTCCGAACTCAGAGGTCATGGGACCACCGTAGGCTCAGCGCGCGTCGAGCACCCCACGCAGGATGTCGATCAGCGCGCGCGGCTGGTCACTCTGCACGGAGTGGCCCGAATTCTCCACGACGTGCGTCGAGCGGAAATGCCTTGCGCGACGGGCAAGTTCGGCCGCGTCCTCGTCGCTGACGAATCCCGATGAGCCACCGCGCACCAACGTCACGGGCGCGGACAAGGCGTCGACATCGTCCCACAGCCCGGCGAAATCGGGGAAGGTGCGGATGGCGTCGTAGCGCCACGTCCAGTTGCCGTTGTCCAGCTTGCGCGAGTTGTGAAAGACGCCGCGGCGCAGCGCCTTCACCTCGCGGTGCGGCGCGGCGGCGACCGTCAAGTCGAGCATGGCCTGGAAGCTCGGGAACTCGCGTTCCCCGTGCATCAGCGCCACGGTGCCCTGCTGCTCCTTGGTCATCTCGGAATGCCGTTGCAGCGCCGACGGAGTGACGTCGATCAGCACAAGCTCATCGACCAGCTCGGGCGCCACCGCGCCCACCCGGATCGCCGTCAGCCCGCCCAGCGACATGCCGACGACGAGGTCGGCGGAGGCCGCATGCTCGTGCAGGATCGGCAGCAGGGCGTCGGCGTTGCGCTGCGGGGAGTAGTCGGCGTCCTCGCGCCAGGCGGAGTGGCCGTGGCCGGGCAGGTCGACCGCCAGGGCGGGCTCGCCGAGGCCGACGATGATGGTGTCCCAGGTGTGCGCGTTCTGCCCGCCGCCGTGCAGGAACACGATCCGCGGGGCGGTGCTGCCCCAGCGCAGCGCGCTGATCCGGGCTTCGCCCGTGCCGGACTCGACCCGCTCGCCGTCGGGCAGCGGGCCGGAGACCCCGGCCTGCTCGGCGTTTTCGGACAGCAGCGAGAATTCGGAAAGCCCGGCCAGTTCGTCTTCGGAGATCTCGGTCACGATCTTTGACCCTAGACCCGGCGTCTAGGGGCGGGCCGCCACCACCGGGCTAGAGGACGTAACGGCGGCGAATGCCGTGGAAGCGTTCCCACATCGCGGCGGCGCGCTGCGATGCGCCCACCATGGCGGTGTCCACGGGCAGGGCGCCGAGCAGGTCGGCGTGCTTGACCACCCGGGTGTCCAGCACGGCGGGCTCGCCCTCGAGCATGTGCCGGTAGGTCAGGTTGCCGCGCTCGAAGCCCTGGGTGTCCAGCCAGTTGTGCACGCCGGGATCACGGTGAGCCATAACCAGCCGGATCCGGCCGTCGTGGTCGATCTTGGTGCGGCTCGGCGTATAGCTCACCGGCCGGTACAGGTAATCCATGCTGTTGAAGAAGACGCCCATGTTGGTGAACATCCACAGCCCGTCGTGCGCAGCGAATTCGACGATCAGCGCCTCGTCGGGCGCCAGCTCCCAATACATGTTGGCGGCGGCGCGCCCGCGCTTGCTGTCGGCGTCGGTCGCTCCGACACGCGGGAAGGCGTTCGGGTGCTCGGCATCGACACCCCCGTATTTGAACGGGAACTCGGGCCAATCGGACATCAGGCCGGTGACGAAATCACCGGCCCAGCTCATCGCCTCGACCATGTCGGCGGGCGTGGGCAACGGCTTAGGGGAGTCCATGTCGACGCGTTCGATGCGAAGCTGCGCCGGCGACTCATCCCAGCGGTCAAAACCCTGCCGGATGAATAACTTTCGTGACTCCGGCGTGGTCGGCAGCCAGTTCGGCCCGCGCTCCGGGCCGCCGATGTACAGCTCGAATCGCCCGTCGCCGCCGACGTCGAGTTGATGGCCGAGCAGGTTGGCCTGTGGGGTGTCGCCGAACGGTTCGTGCAAGACGCCCGGGCCGGGTGTGCGCCGCCCTTGGACGGTGACGTTGAAAAACCGCGAGGTGCCGCGGGTGCCGGTCAGCCGATAGGTCGACTGCCCGTCGATCCAGGCTTGTTGATAGGTGAAGTCGGCGCAGTCGCCGCCGAGCTTGCGGGTCGGGCCGCAGAAGGTGTGCAGCACCGGGTAACCGGTGTCGCGGGTTTCGAGGGCCAGATCGAAGGCCTGGCCGAGGTTCTGCGTGAGGAACCGGTAGGCGTCAACGCGCTGCAGCGCGGCGGCGGGGTTGACGTCTTTGAAGACCTGTTCGCCCGCGCGTTGCAGCCGGGCGCAGAAATCGGTCCACGCCGATTGCAGCGCCGCGTCGTCGGAGCCTTCGCCGAAACCCATTGTCACGCACCCAATCTCTGCAGCATCGCCCCGATGACGTCGCACGCTCGTCGCGCGGACTGCAGGCGGCCCTGCGCTTCGATGCGGGGACCGATCAGTTCCAGGTCGAATCCATGTGCATAGCCGCCGGCCAGCGCCTGGGCGACGAACGCTTCGATTGGAATCGCGCCGTCGCCCGGCACCGCGCGACCCGGCAGCGCGCGGTCGCCCAGCACGTAGTCGCTGAGCTGGATGAGCTCGGTTCGTGGCAATGCCCGCTGCACCATTGCCTCGAAATCGCCCTCCGCCCAGCAGTGGAACAGCTCGATGCAGACGCCGAGCCCGCTCATCTCGGCCAGGGCGACGGTATCGCGCAGGGTGTGGGCGAGATGAATGTCGGCGTAGAGGCTCGACGCGTTCTCGATCGCCAGCGCCACGCCCGCCTGCTTCGCGTGCTCCACGCAGGGTGCGATCATGGCGCAGAAGCGATCGGCGGCGTGCTGCCAGGCCAGTGCGCCCCGACCCCCGGTCAACATGTAGATCACGCGCGCCCCTACCGCGGCCGCGGCGTCGATCACCGTCAGCAGCGCGTCGCGCGCCACCTCTGCGCGGGTGTCCAGCCGGCCATCACCGAAGATGTGGCAGACCGCCTCAACCGTATAGTCGTTGCGCTGCAGAAGCTTTGGAAGTTGCGGATCAAGGACCTGGCTGTCCAGGATGCTCAGCCGCGACACTCCCAGCGCCGCCCAGTGGGCCTCCAGCGTGGTCAGCGGCTCGCCGTAGAAGGTGACGCTGTGCACCGACAGCCGTTTGTGCGTCGCCGCCATGTCAGCCGCGGTTCTCGATCTGGACGCCGAATCGCTCACGGAAGGGCCGGAATTCGGCGTGCAGCGCATCGAGGTCTTCGCCGATGTCGGTCAGCAGTTGCGTGGAGTAGCGGAATTTGCCGTATCGGTCGCCGCGGTTGTGGGCCAGGTAGTCGCGCATGGCGGATTCGGCTTCGGGTGTGACCCGACGTCCGGCGAATGCGTAGTAGCGCTGCACCGTCGCAATCTGATCGGCAATGAAATCGGTGTACCGGATGTGCAGGATGCGCGGGTTGTCGACCCAGGGGTTGCTCATCGTGTTGGCGACGCTGGCGCGGGTCAGCTCCAGGTGCATCTTGGCCAAGGCGTGCAGGTCGACGGGACCGACCATGCCCTCGGCGATGTCGGCCATCATCATGGTGCGCGATGCGGCGACCTGAACCGGGTCGCGGTGCAGCCAGACCAGGGTGGCGTCGGGGTAGGTGTCGAACATCTCCTTGAGGCGGAATCCGTGGAAACCCTTCAGCACCCAGTACTTTCGCGGGCGGGCGTACTGCAGTTGTTGCAGCATGGCCTTGTGTAACCGGTATTGTGCGGCCGGGTCGGTGGCCAGTCCGCCGACCAGCGACTGCATGGGCACCCGCCACCACGCGGTGGGGGTCATCACCCGAAAGTCGAACGCCCAGGTTCGTTCGTCTTCGGGCAGCCCGTCGCCCAGCATGTCGTTGTAAGGGTGACTGTGCAGCCATTTCGGCATCTTGGCGTTGATCTCACGCCAGTCGGCGTCGGCCCGCGCCCGGCGGTCGTCATCGGGCGCGGCCAGGCCCGGCGGCGGTGACGGGTACATCACCTCCCAGAAGCGCAGTGCGCGGGCGTTCGGGTCAACCGACATCAGGGCGTGCATAAGCGTTGTCCCCGAGCGTGGTTCGCCGGTGACGAACATCGGCGACTCGATCACTTCGGCGCCGATCGGGTAGCGGTTGCGGTCCTCGATGAGCTCCAGGCGCGACGTCAGCAGCCAGCGACACACCTGCGCGGCCTCGAAACGGCCGTCGGCATCCATGCCCAGGCCGTTGAGGTGGTCGACGGCCACGGCGAAGCGTTCCGGCAGGGTGGGGTCGCCGTAGTCGCGCAACCCGGTTTCGGCCTCGGCGGCGGCGAGCATCTCTGCGGCGTCCAGACGTGCAGTCACGACGGGCCTCCGCAGAGGCGCACCAGCTCATCCTCGGCCGCAAGGACATTCGCGGCCGAAGCCTGTGCGTATTTCAACCCGGCCATGGCGCCGTAGTCGAGTATTTTCGGCACGCGCAGGCCCGAGATGGTGCTGGCCGTCGTGCCGCATGGCACACCGAAAGAGGTCGCCAAGATCGTCAAGACCTACGTGGAC
>NZ_LZMG01000168.1:0-1889 GCF_001673615.1 Mycobacterium sp. 1245499.0 | reverse complement strand
CGGTTGGGGGGTTACGGTCAGGTGATGAGACGGCTTTCGAGTGTCGATGCGGCGTTTTGGTCAGCGGAAACCGCGGGCTGGCACATGCACGTGGGGGCGCTGGCGATCTGCGACCCGAAGGAATGCTCCGAGTACAGCTTTCAACGTCTCCGTCAATTACTGATCGAGCGCCTGCCCGAGGTCCCGCAGTTGCGGTGGCGGGTCACTGGCGCGCCGCTGGGACTGGACCGGCCGTGGTTCGTCGAGGACGAGGAGCTCGACGTCGACTTCCACGTCCGCCGCATCGGGGTTCCCGCGCCGGGCGGTCGCCGCGAGCTCGAGGAGCTGGTCGGGCGGCTGATGTCCTACAAGCTGGATCGCTCCCGGCCGCTGTGGGAAATGTGGGTGATCGAGGGCGTCGAGGGCGGCCGGATCGCCACGCTGACCAAGATGCACCACGCCATTGTCGACGGGGTCTCGGGCGCCGGACTGGGTGAAATCCTGCTGGACACCACGCCGGAACCGCGTGCGCCGCAACAGGAAACGGTCGGATCGCTGGTGGGATTCCAGCTGCCCGGACTAGAGCGGCGCGCCGTGGGCGCCCTGATCAACGTGGGCGTCAAGACGCCGTTCCGCATCGCGCGGCTGATGGAGCAGACCGTGCGCCAGCAGATCGCCACCCTGGGTGTGCGCAGCAGACCGCCGCGCTACTTCGAGGCGCCCAAAACCCGTTTCAACGCGCCGGTCTCGCCGCATCGGCGCATCACCGGGTGCCGCGTTGAACTTGCCCGCGCCAAAGTCGTCAAGGACGCCTACGGCGTCAAGCTCAACGACGTCGTGCTGGCCCTGGTGGCCGGCGCCGCCCGCGACTATCTACAGAAACGCGGCGAGCTGCCCGCCAAGCCGCTCATCGCGCAGATCCCGGTCTCGACGCGCACCGACAACGACAAGGACGACGTCGGCAACAAGGTCAGTTCCATGACCGTCTCGCTGGCCACCGATGTCGAAGACCCGGGCGAGCGGCTGCGGGCCATTCACGAAAGCACCCAGAACGCCAAGCTGATGGCCAAGGCGCTGTCGGCGCATCAGATCATGGGGCTGACCGAGACCACGCCGCCCGGGCTGCTGCAGCTGGCCGCGCGGGCTTACACAGCCAGCGGGCTGTCGCGAAACCTGGCCCCCATCAACCTGGTTGTCTCGAACGTCCCCGGACCGCCGTTCCCGTTGTATATGGCTGGCGCCAAACTGGATTCGCTGGTGCCGCTGGGGCCGCCGGTGATGGACGTCGCGCTCAACATCACCTGCTTCTCCTACCAGGACTACCTGGACTTCGGCTTCGTGACGACGCCCGAGGTGGCCAACGACATCGACGACATGGCCGATCGGATCGAGCCTGCGTTGACCGACCTGGAGAAGGCCGCCGCGCGGGAGAATGACTCCGACTAGACCTGACTGACGATCTGGCCACTACGGGCCGTCGCCGTCCTCGTCGCGCAGGAGTTTTTCGGGGTGGTGGAAGGTGTTGGTGCGGGGTTGGCCGGTGTCGAGGGGTGGGGGTGGTTTCCATTGGGTGTCGCCGTGGGTGTTTGTGCGGGTGGTCCAGCCGCCGGGGCGTAGTAGGCGGTGGTGGGGGCCGCAGGCGAAGGTGAGGTTGTTGACGTCGGTGGTGTGGCACTTGCTGTAGTCGGTGACGTGGTGGACTTCGCAGTAGTAGCCGCCCACGGTGCAGCCGGGGCTGCTGCAGCCGCGGTCCTTGGCGTACAACACGATTCGTTGGCCGGGTGAGGCGAGGCGTTTGGTGTGATAGAGCGCCAGGGCCTTGCCGTTGTCGAAGATCGCCAAATAGTGGTGGGCGTGGCGGGCCAGGCGGATGACATCGCTCATCGGCAGCAGGGTGCCGCCCCCGGTCA
>NZ_LZMG01000167.1:0-13442 GCF_001673615.1 Mycobacterium sp. 1245499.0 | reverse complement strand
CGGCCGTCGCATCCGCGCAGGGTGCCGGGGCGCTCGGATTCGCCGGAACGACACAGCGGCAGAAGGCTTTTCAGGCGGCCGGATTGACCAAGCTGGCCGACGACGACTTCGGCGGCGGCCCACGCATGCCGATGGTGCCCGGCACGTGGGAGCACGAGGCCGGCAACCCAACGGGCCCAACCGATCCGGGGAAAGGGGGGTAAGGCAGTCAGCCAGATGCAGGTGAATTATCGAATCCCCAACGGACGCAACAGAAAGGAATCAACATGAGTATGTTGGACGCTCACATTCCGCAGTTGGTAGCCGCACAGTCGGCCTTCAGCGCCAAGGCGGCATTGCTGCGCAGCACGATCAGCCAGGCCGAGCAGGAAGCCATGTCGGCGCAGGCGTTCCACCAGGGTGAGTCCTCTGCCGCCTTCCAGGCCGCGCACGCGCGGTTCGTCGAGGTCGCCGCGCGGGTCAACACCCTGCTCGACATCGCCCAGGCCAACCTCGGGGACGCCGCCGGGACCTACGTGGCCGCCGACGCCGCCGCCGCCTCCGGCTACACCGCGTTCTGAGCTCACCGCTAGCAACCTCGAAAGGACTTGTCATGTCGCAGATCATGTACAACTACCCGGCGATGTTGAGCCACGCCGCCGACATGTCCGGATACGCCGGCACCATGCAGGGGCTCGGTTCCGACATCGCCAGCGAACAGGCCACGTTGTCCAACGCCTGGCAGGGTGACACCGGTATGACCTACCAGGTGTGGCAGGCCCAGTGGAACCAGGCGATGGAAAGCCTGGTGCGCGCCTACCAGTCGATGGCCAGCACCCACGAGGCGAACACCATGTCCATGCTCGCCCGCGACCAGGCCGAAGCCGCCAAATGGGGCGGCTAGTTCGTGCCTGAACGAACCTGATGCAGCAAGCGCCCAACGCCGTCGAGCTGACGGTCGATCACGCTTGGTTCATCGCGGAAACGGTTGGGGCGGGGAGCTTTCCCTGGGTGCTGGCAATCACCTCGCCCTATCGTGATGCCGCGGAGCGCAACGCGTTCCTCGACCGTCAGAAGGCTGAGCTGACCGAGCTGGGCCTGGTTTCGGAGGCCGGACTCGTCAGCCCCGCCGTCGCCGAGTGGATCAAGGTGGTGTGTTTTCCGCAGCGGTGGCTGGACCTGCGTTACGTCGGCCCCGCCAAGGACACCGGTGAGCCCGGCGCCGGCGCCGACTTGCTGCGCGGCATCGTCGCGCAGCGCAGCGGTGAGGCCGGCAAGCCGTCGATCACCGTGGTCGCGTTGCGCAGCGCACAGCTGATCACCTTCACCGCGATGAACATCGACGATCCACGCGCTCTGGTTCCGGTGCTCACCGTCGGTCTCGCCCAACGGCCGCCGGCGCGGTTCGACGAGTTCAGCATGCCGATGCGGGTCGGGGCGAGAGCCGACGAGCGGCTGCGTTCGGGTGCACCACTTGCGGAAGTCCTTGACTACTTGGGCATTCCACAATCGGCGCGGCCGGTGGTGGAATCGGTGTTCAACGGGCCGCGCAGTTATGTCGAGATCGTCGCCGGCTGCCACCGCGACGGCCGGCACTCCACCAGCGAGGTGGGGATGAGCATCGTCGACGCAAGCGAGGGACGGGTGCTGGTCAGCCCGTCCCGCGCGTTCGACGGTGAGTGGGTGTCGACCTTCGCGCCCGGAACGCCGTTCGCGATCGCCGTCG
The DNA here is from genome assembly GCF_001673615.1 of Mycobacterium sp. 1245499.0. Classification (NCBI taxonomy): domain Bacteria; kingdom Bacillati; phylum Actinomycetota; class Actinomycetes; order Mycobacteriales; family Mycobacteriaceae; genus Mycobacterium; species Mycobacterium sp. 1245499.0. The sequence continues at coordinate 11,737 of NZ_LZMG01000167.1, read as the reverse complement.
CGATCGAACAACTGACCGCTTTGCTGCCAGACGCCGGATGGTTCGCCGAACACCGGTTGACCCGAGACTTTTCCCCTTCAACACTGTCCGTTCAACACTCATAGCAAAAGAGAAGAGAGCACGATGTTCCAGCAACGGCCCCAACATGTTTCGAGGGTCCGGTGACCTCCGGAACCGTCATGCCGATCGTCCGCGTGGCAATACTGGCGGACAGCAGGTTGACGGAAATGGCCTTGCCTGCGGAGCTGCCGCTGCGCGAAATCCTGCCCGCCGTCCAGCGTTTGGTGGTTCCCGCCGCGGTTAACGGCGACTCCGAGGACGGCACCGCCACGCGCGGCGCCGCCGAGGTCGGCGCGGCGACCCAACTGAGCCTGGCGCCCATCGGTGGTGCGCCGTTCAGCCTGGACGCCAGCCTGGACACGGTCGGCGTCGTCGACGGTGATCTGCTGGCGCTGCAGGCGGTGCCGGTCGGTCCGGCCGCGCCCGGCATCGTCGAGGACATCGCCGACGCGGCCATGATCTTCTCCGCCTCACGGCTCAAGCCCTGGGGCGCAACGCATATCCAGCGCGGCGCCCTGGCCGCGGCGATCGCGGTGGCATTCCTGGCCACCGGGCTGTCGGTGACCTACCGGGTGGCCACCGGTGCGCTGCTGGGACTGGTCGCGGTCAGCGCGGTGGCGGCCCTGACCGCGATCGTCGGCCTGCTGGTGACCGCGCGTTCGGCGCGCACCGGCATGGCGCTGTCCATCGCCGCGCTGGTTCCCATCGCCGCCGCGCTCGCGCTGGCGGTGCCGGGCAGGTTCGGTCCCGCCCAACTGACCCTGGCCGCGGCCGGCGTCACCGCGTGGTCCCTGATCGCCCTGATGGCGCCGAGCGCCGAGCGCGAGCGCATCGCCGGGTTCTTCACCGCGACCGCGGTGGTGGGCGCCGGGGTGCTGCTGGCCGCCGGTGCCGAATTGCTGTGGCACCTCACGCCCATCGCCATCGGCTGCGGCCTGATCGTGGCGGCGCTGCTGGTCACCATCGAGGCGGCCCAACTGTCCGCGCTGTGGGCGCGGTTCCCGTTGCCGGTCATCCCGGCGCCCGGGGACCCCACCCCGTCGGCGCCGTCGCTGCAGGTCCTCGAGGACCTGCCCCGGCGCGTGCGGATCAGCGACGCGCATCAGAGCGGATTCATCGCCGCCGCAGTGCTGCTCAGCGTCCTGGGTTCGGTGGCGATCGGCCTGCGGCCCGAGTCGCTCAGCGTCGCGGGCTGGTACGTGATCGCGGCGACCGCGGCGACGTCCGTGCTGCGCGCCAGGGTGTGGGACTCCGCCGCGTGCAAGGCGTGGCTGCTCGCCCAGCCCTTCCTGACCGCCGGAGTGCTGCTGGTGCTCTACACCTCGACCGGACGCTACGCGGCCGCGCTGGGCGCCGCGCTGGTGCTGCTGGCGCTGGTGACGGTGTGGATCGTGGTGGCGCTCAACCCGGGCATCGCTGCGCCGGAAAGCTATTCGCTGCCGGTGCGCCGGCTGGTGGGATTCGTCGCCACCGGACTCGACGCGTCGCTGATCCCCGTCATGGCGTTCGTGGTCGGTCTGTTCAGCTGGGTGCTCAATCGATGATTCGGCCGGCATCAGCCTGCTTCGCGGCGGCGTTGGCGGTGCTGCCCGCCGCCGCGACGTGGACCAGTCCGCCGGCGTTGGCCATCAGCCCGCCGACGGTCGATCCCGGTGTCCCGCCGCCCAGCGGGGCGCCGGGACCCGGGCAGCCGATGGAGCAGCGCGGACCCTGTAGCACGGCCGGAGTGGTACCCGGCAGCGATCCGGCTGCCATCACTCCCAGTCAGTCGGTGCTGAATCTCCCTGCGGCATGGCAGTTTTCGCGGGGCGAGGGGCAGCTGGTGGCGGTGCTCGACACCGGGGTGCGGCCGGGTCCACGCCTGCCCAACGCCGAAGCGGGCGGTGATTTCGTCGAGACGACCGACGGCCTGACCGACTGCGACGGCCACGGGACGCTGGTCGCCGGGATCATCGCCGGCCAGCCCTCGGCCGACGACGGTTTCTCCGGCGTGGCGCCCGCCGCTCGGGTGGTGTCGCTGCGGACGACGTCGGCCAAGTTCTCGCCGCGCACGCCGGGCGGCGATCCGATGCTGGCGCGGGTGTCGGCCGAGGTGTCCACGCTCGCCCGGGCGATCGTGCACGCCGCCGACCTCGGCGCCCGGGTGATCGACATCGGCTCGACCACCTGCATGCCCGTCGACCGGCCCGTCGACCAGGCCGCCCTCGGTGCCGCCGTCCGCTACGCGGCGGTGGACAAGGACGCGGTGATCGTCGCCGGCGCGGGCAACAGCGGACCCACCGGGGCCGCGGGTGGGGGCACCTCGTGTGAATCCAATCCGCTCACCGACCTGAGCCGCCCGAACGATCCACGGAATTGGGCCGGCGTCACGTCGGTGTCCATCCCGTCGTGGTGGCAGCCCTACGTGTTGTCGGTGGCCTCCCTGACCCCGGACGGCCAGCCTTCGAAATTCACCGTGGCGGGGCCGTGGGTGGGCGTCGCCGCGCCCGGCGAACGCATCGTGTCGATCGGCAACGCCGACGGCGGCGGCCTGGCGAACGGCCTGCCCGACGAACACCAGCAACTCGCCGCCCTGAGCGGCACCGGTTACGCGGCCGGCTACGTGGCCGGCGTCGCGGCGCTGGTCCGCAGCAAATACCCCGACCTCAACGCCAGCGCGGTGCTGCGCCGCATCACCGCGACCGCGCACAACGGCGCCCGCGACCCCTCCAACGTCGTGGGCACCGGCAGCGTGGATCCGGTGGCGGCCCTGACCTGGCAACTTCCCGCCGGTGACCAGCCCGGCGCGGCGGCGGTGAAGCCGGTGGCCGTGCCGCCGGCACCCGCGCCCGAGGACACCAAACCGCGGACCGTCGCGGTGGCCGGCACCGTCGCGCTGGCCGTGCTGGTCGCGGTGGCCGGCGCCGTCACCGCAATCGCCGCACGCCGACGAAAGGACCCCACCCCGTGAGCAAGCATCGGATACCGATTCCCGGCAGCGGCCGAATCACGTTGGCGCTGTTGGCCATCGTGCCCGCGATCATGGCCTACCCGTGGCGCACCCCCCGCGACTACTGGCTGCTGGGCATCGCCGCCGCCGTCGTCATCGTGTTGTTCGGCTGGTGGGGCGGTCTGCATCTCACCACCATCGTGGGCCGCCGCCTGGCGATGATCGCCCGCGGCAACGCCGTCCCATCGAGCACTTCCGACACGGCGGCGACCGCCCTCATTCGCCTCGGCGCACCCGAGGACGACTCCGATGCGCTGCCGCTGCCGCTGATCGCGAGCTACCTGGACCGCTACGGCATCCGGGCGGACAAGATCCGCATCACCAGCCGCGACAACGCCGCCGACGCATCTCGGCGCGAGACGTGGATCGGGCTCACCGTGTCGGCGCGCGACAACCTGGCCGCGCTGCAGGCACGCTCGTCGCGAATCCCACTGCACGAGACCGCTCAGGTCGCCGCCCGCCGGCTGGCCGACCATCTTCGGGAGATCGGTTGGGAGGCCACCCCCGTCGCGGCCGACGACGTTCCTCGGTTGCTGACCAACAACCCGCGCGAGCGGTGGCGGGCAGTGCAGCGCGGCGCCTCGGATTACCTTGCCGCATACCGGATTTCGGTGGACGACGCTTTGCCGGAGACCCTGGCGGCGATCCGGTCGTATTCCGCGCGCGAGACCTGCACCGCGCTGGAGGTCGCCGGTGACAAGACCCGGCCCACCGTGGCGGTCGCCTGTGCGTTCCAGACCGAGACCGGCCCGGACGGCAAGGCACCGGTGGATGGGCTGACCCCGCAGCGCGGAAATCACCTGCCCGCGTTGACCGCACTGGACCTGCTGTCCACCCGGCGGCTCGACGGACACACCGCCGCGCCGGCGGACCTGCTCGCGCAGGTGCACTGGCCCACCCTCGCGGGCGGAGCCCACCGCGCCCCGCTGGGTGACATCGGCGACAACGCCGACACCGTCGAGGTGGTCAGAACATGACCTGCTGCAGGAACGCGGTCATCCGGCGCAGGTAGTCCAGCTGGCTCACGTGCAACACGTGGCTGCCCGGAAACCAATGCAGCGCACACTGATCCCAGTGGTGCCATAGTTTGACGGCGTGGTCGGGCGGCGCCATCCGGTCGCCGAGCCCGGTGATGATCATCCGGCGGTCCCGGGGCACCAGCGGCCGATAGTAGAGCGGGCAGTGGTAGGCCAAGCCCGCCGCCAAGTCGTCGTGGCTGATGTCGGACAGGCGCAGCCCCAGGCGAACCAGTCTGTTGGCCGGGAACCATTCGTCGAACAACGTCGCCGGCGTGACGACCGGGCAGTTGGGGATGACCGCCTCGAGCCGGTCGTCGACCGAGGCCACCAGCGCCGAGGTGTAACCACCCAACGAGATTCCGGTCAGCGCGATGCGGTCCACGCCGGTGTGGCGCAAATAGTCGATGATGGAACGAAAGTCGTGCACGGCCTGGGCCATGGCCTCGGCGAAACCGCTGAGGCCGCCGGCGAAATAGCCGAAACCGCTGAAGGGTGAGAACTTTTCGGCCCGCTTGCCGTGAAACGGCAAGGTGTACATCAGCACGTCGTAGCCGGACCGGTAATACCAGGGCAGCGAAAAGAACCGCCCGTTGGCCAGATACGACGATCCCATGAAGCCGTGGATGACGCACAGGGTCGGGCGCGGCCCGTCGTCGTGGCGCCAATGCTGGGCGCGCACCATATTGTTCGACCGCCAGCCGCCCCACTGCGCGCGCATGGCGGGGTTGACGGCGGTGAAACTGCTGGGGAACGCGATGTTGTCGACGGTGCCGCGGGCGATCCATTCCGCCAGCGGGCTGGCCCGTCGCGACGCCACCCGGGGCACCTCGGCGGGGGCGGGAAAGGACCGCGCCGGATCGCCCGCCGCAGCCAGCTCGGCATAGAAATCGAGGTTGCCGCGCTCGGCGGCGGAATCGTGTTGGCGCAGGGTGGCGGCCACCACGAACGGCGCCACCGTGGTGGTGAGCAGCGACGCGACCCAGGTGCGCAGGGCCAGATCGCCGAGGGCCGACGCCTCGACTACCATTCGCTGGCGGGGCGACAACGCCGAATTGGGGGGTAATCCGCCGGCGCCGGCCGGTAGATCGGCGCCGGGGACGTCGGGAACGGGGACGGGCGGTTCGATCGGATCTGAGTCGGACGCCACGATCGCCGATGGTAGCCCGGCGGGCCCGCCTTGCCTGGGCGTTTCGACCGGTTTGGGTCGTAGCGGTGTTATCCCGGGACCATTCGGGCCGCGTCGGCGCACCATGGGAGTTGTACGGTTTGCTATCGACCGGCGAGCCGCGGCGCGAGGATCAGGAGGATCGACATGTGGGATCCGGACGTCTACCTGGCCTTCGCCGACCACCGCGGCCGCCCCTTCTATGACCTGCTGTCGCGGGTGGGCGCCGACCGGGCGCGGCGCGTCGTCGACCTGGGTTGCGGACCCGGTCACCTGACGAAGTATCTGGCCCGGCGCTGGCCCGACGCGGTGATCGAGGCGATGGACAGCTCGCCGGAGATGGTGGCCGCGGCCAAGGAGCGCGGCATCGACGCCGCCATCGGCGACCTGCGCGACTGGAAGCCCAAACCCGACACCGACGTGGTGGTGAGCAACGCGGCCCTGCATTGGGTGCCCGAGCACGCCGACCTGCTGCTGCGGTGGGCGGGGCAGCTGGCATCCGGATCGTGGATCGGTGTCCAGATGCCGGGCAACTTCGAGTCACCGTCCTATGCGGCGGTGCGGGCGCTGGCCCGCCGGGAGCCGTACGCGAAGCTGTTGCGCGACATACCGTTTCGGGTGGGCGCGGTGGTCCAGCCGCCGGCCCACTACGCCAATCTGCTGCTGGACGCGGGATGCAAGGTCGATGTCTGGGAGACCACGTATCTGCACCAGCTGACCGGCGAGCATCCGGTGCTGGAATGGATCACCGGCACGGCGCTGGTTCCGGTGCGCGAGCGGCTCGACGACGAGACGTGGGAGCAGTTCCGCGAGGAGCTGATCCCGCTGCTGCAGGACGCCTACCCGCCCCGATCCGACGGGACGACGATCTTCCCGTTCCGGCGGGTATTCGTCGTCGCCGAGGTGGGTGGCTCGAGCCGCTCTGCCGGCTAGCGGGGTGCGCCGGCGACTTTGCATCAGTCAGACCGCAATTAGCGCTGGGTGGGCTTGCCTTCTTCGATGCCCCGGTCGGCTGCGATGCCGGAACGCGGGGTCGGTTTGCCGTGGTGGATCTGCTCATACGTTTCGGTGTAGCGCGCCGAGATGCGGGTGCCGGCGAACTCCGAGGGAATGACGTCGCCGGTACTCTGACGCCAATCATGTAGCAGCACAGCGAGATTGGCAGCCACCTCGTCCGCATCTGTGCCGTCGCCGGCCAGCAGGTTGTTGGTCTCGGTGGGATCGCTGCGCAGATCGTAGAGTTCACGCTCGGGCCGCGGCGCGGTGACGAACGGTGCGACGGCCTGCCCGGACGGGCTCTCCTGGATGTCACGCGGCAGATCCAGCAGTGGCCGCGGCACGTAGTTCTCGATGTAGCTGTAGTCCTTGGTGCGAATCGCCCGAATCGGGTCGAACGAGTCGTGGTAGGTCTTCATCGTGTACACGTGGTCGCGCACCGGTGCGGTCTGCGGATCCGGCTCCAGCAGGGCGGGCGCATGTGAGACACCGTCAACGTCGACCGGAGCGTCGATTCCCAACAGCCCCAACAGCGTCGGGACCAGGTCGACCGCGCTGAACAGCTCGTCGTAGACGCGGGGCGCCAGCTTCCGGTGGGTGGGCGGTCGAACGATCATGCCGATGCCGGTCCCGGCGTCATACAGCGTGGATTTCGCCCGGGGGAACGGCGGGCCGTGATCGGTGAAGAACACCACCCAGGTGGTGGCGTCCAGGCCGGTGTCGGCCAGCGCGTCCAGCAGTCGCCCGACGGCGGCGTCGGCCGTGCTGATGGCCCCGTAGAAGTCGGCGAGGTCACCGCGCACCTCCGGGGTGTCGGGCAGGTAATCGGGCGGATCCACCCGGTCGCTGTCCGCCGGCGTATAGCGGTCCCGTGGATACGGTCGGTGCGTCTCGAAGAAGCCAGCGGTCAACAGAAACGGTTGGCCGACAAGGCCTTCGGCACTTTGCCGCAGCCACTCGTCGGCCCTGTCGGCCACGTAGTCGCAGTAGGAGTTCGACACGTCGAACTCGTCGAAACCCAACCTCTTGGGGTAGGAGGTCTCGTGCTGCATGCCGAAAAGTGCCGAATACCAGCCAGATTCGGACAGTATCTGGGGCAGGGTCCGGATACCGTCGCGGTATTCCCAGCCGTGGTGGGCCAGCCCGATGAGCCCGTTGTTCTGCGGGTACCGGCCGGTGAACAGCGATCCGCGTGACGGCGAGCACAGCGGCGCGGTGGCGTGCGCGCGGGTGAACAGGATGCCCTCGGCGGCAAGGCGGTCCAGTCGCGGGCTCGACACGTCGGCGTGGCCGTAGGCGCCGAGGTAGCGCCCCAGGTCGTGCCAGTGCACGATCAGCACGTTGTCCCGAGAGCCCGTGTTCTGTTGTCGGTCCGCTATGTCGCCCGGCGTCAATTGCGTCACCTCTCACATTGCCTTGCGACCGGCGACGTTACCGCAACTTCCCTGCGCGATTGCTGAGTGCCGACGCGTCAGGGCATCGGCAGTTGACCCCAGCGGTTTTCGGAGACAAACTCCGACAGCGGGCGCCCGACCGTCCAGCCGTCCAGTTCCAACGCCGGACGATCCGGGAACTCCGGCACCGGCCCGAGGCACAGGATCGCCACCGGTTCGGCGCCGGGCGGCAGGTCCAGCAGCGACCCCAAGCGCTGCGGATCGAACAACGACACCCAACCCATGCCCAGGCCCTCGGAGCGGGCCGCCAGCCACAGGTTCTGGATCGCGCACGACACCGACGCCAGGTCCATCTGCGGCAGGGTGCGCCGGCCGAAGACGTGCGAGTCGCGGTCGTCGCCCAGGGCCACCACGAACAGCTCGGCGCACTCGAGGATGCCCTCCACCTTGAGCGCCAGAAATTCGTCGGCGCGTTCGCCCAGGGCGGCGGCGGTGCGCGGGCGTTCCTCGTCGACCAGGGCGTGGATGCGCCGCCGCAGCGAGGCGTCGGTGATCCGGATGAAGCGCCAGGGCTGCATCAGGCCGACGCTGGGCGCCGCGTGCGCGGCCTGCAGCAGCCGCGCCAGCACGGCCTCGTCCACCGTCGCGCCGGGAACGAACCGGCGCATGTCACGGCGTTCGGCGATGACGCGATAGACGGCCCGTCGCTCTTGCGGGCTGAATGCCTCACCGGTCACGTCAGCCATCGTAGGAAATCCGCGTTAGCGTGGGGCGTGCCCTGACCACCGGCCCGGTGGATCCCGGCGAGGGGAGTGTTGACAGTGAAGCCTTCCGACGTGCTCGATCAGCTGGCCGCCGACGCAGCCGTCGGTCGCCGCTACGGTGAGCCCTATCAGACCCCGGACGGCACCACCGTCATCGTGGTCACCAAACCGCTGGGCGTGTTCGCCATCCGCGACGGACAGGCCTCCTGGACGCCGGCGGTGGACGGGGGGCGGATCGCGCTGATCGGGGTGGTCACCGGGCTGCTGGCCGCGGTGATCGGCAGCCTGGCGGTGCTGCGGCAGCCGCCGTGGCCGCGCATCACGATCAGGGACTATAGGTAACGCCGACCGCGCGAAACACGTACTCCGGCGGCATGTCGAACGCCAGCGAGCGCAACGGCAGGCCGTCAAGCACGTCGTCGGGAATGGCGACCTTGTAGTGCAGCGACAACTCGCCGCTGAACTTCTCGTCGACCCGGGCGACGTCGACATCGACCTGCAGGCCGGTCGAGGAGATCTCCACCCGCGCCGCGCCGGTCTGCGGCGCGTTCCACCGCACGTTGACGGTCGGGCCGGCCAGCCGGGGCAGCATCGACAGCGTCGCCAGGACCCGCTCCGAGGTGAAGACCAACGAACCCGTGTAGCTGGCGACGCTGTGCGGCAACCGCACACCCGGGATGGCGCCGCTGAATCGCCTCGTCACGGCGACGTAATCGGCGAGGTAGGTGAGGCCTTCCGACTCGAGCTGGGCGTGTAGCTCGTCGGGCAGCTTGCCGATGCCGAACAACCTACGGACAAAGACGGCCATATCGACAGTATGACCGCGCGAGCGCCGTCGTGTGGCGGTGCTGGTATCGGTTGGTTATGACTCGCCCGAGGATGCCGGTGGCCATCTTGATCGCAGCATTGGCCGCGACGCTGTACGCGCTGCTGTGGGCGGGCTACTGCCGGCACTGGGCCTGGCTGCATTCGATGGATTGGTGGCTGCTCAACGCCGCCCGCGACGTCGCGGTCAAACACCCGCTGTGGCTGCGGTTTTGGCAAGACGTGTCCTACGTCCTGGGGCCAGTGCCGATGTCCGTGCTGGGCATCGCAATGACGGTGTTGGCCCTGGTGATGCGCAATCCGCGGGCCGCGCTGGTGCTGGTGTTCGCCTGCGGGCCGCTCAACGAGTTCGTCACCGCGGCGGCCAAGGCCCTGGTCGATCGCCCGCGTCCGGCGACGATGCTGGTCGCCGCGGCGTCCAGTTCGTTTCCGTCCGGGCACGCGCTGGAGGCGATGGCCGCACTGCTCGCCGTGCTGTGCTTCTTCTTTCCGATGATGACCCGCTTGATCCGCCGCATCGCGGTCGCGGCGGTGGCGGTGTCGCTGCTGATGGTCGGCGCCGCCCGGGTGGCGCTGAACGTGCACTATCCGTCCGACGTGCTGGCCGGTTGGTCGCTGGGTTACCTGTATTTACTGGTGTGTCTCTTGGTCTTTCGGCCCCCGGCCCGTCGATCGGACGGCGTGGAGCGCACGGTCGAAGCCGCGGCGGTGCGCTAACGACACTGTCGCGGTGGGCATTTGGTCACGACGCGGTGACCTAACCGGGGCTAAAGCTTTACTTGACCCTGAAGATGTGCCCGTTCGACGATGGAGGGCATGCACCGACTGCTCGCTTCGCTATGCGCCGCGACGTGCGTACTTTTCGCCTCCCTGGTGCTCGCCCCGATCAGCGCCGCGGCCGGCGCTCCCTGGTTCGCGAACGCGGTAGGCAATGCGACGCAGGTGGTTTCGGTGGTCAGCACCGGCGGTTCCAACGCGACCATGGAGATCTTCCAGCGCACCGGCACCGGCTGGCAGTCGCTGCGGTCCGGCATCCCCACCCATGTCGGTTCGGCGGGGATGGCGCCGCAGGCCAAGAGCGGCGTTCCGGCCACCCCGATGGGGGTGTACAGCCTCGACTCCGCGTTCGGCACGGCGCCCAACCCGGGCACCGGCCTGCCCTACACCCAGGTGACCGGCGGAAACTACTGGTGGAGCGGCGACGACCACAGCCCGACGTTCAACTCGATGCAGGTGTGCCAGAAGGCGCAGTGCCCGTTCAACACCGGCGACAGTGAGAACCTGCAGATTCCGCAGTACAAGCACGCGGTCGTGATGGGCGTCAACAAGAACAAGACCCCGGGTGGGGGCGCCGCGTTCTTCTTCCACACCACCGACGGGAAACCCACCGAGGGCTGCGTGGCGGTCGACGACGCTCAGCTGGTGTCGATCATGAAATGGCTACGGCCCGGCGCGGTCATCGCCATCACCAAGTAGTTCAGTCGCCGGCGATGGCGCGGCCGGGCTTGAGCGTGAAGTTCAGGCCCTCCAAAGACATTGTGGCGTCGTAGGTTCGGTCATATCCGGTGCCGCTGATCTTCCAGCCGGCATCGGTGCGGCGGTAGGTGTCGCGGTAGAAGGCCGCCCCGATCAACATGAAGTTCAAATCGGCCACCATCACCCGGTCCTGCAGATACCAACTGCCCGTTGCGGTGTCGCCATCGACGGTGATGTCGGGATGCGTCACCCGGTGCTCGGTGATGACGTTCGCCGGCAGCGAGGTCCGCATGTACTCCACCAGGTCGGCGCGGTTGGTGAAGTGCAATTCGTTGCCGATCGACGGGCCGTAGTCGGCCTTGATGTCCTCGGCCAGGGTGTCGGTGAAGTCGTCCCAGTGCTTGGTGTCCAGCGCGCGCAGATACCGGTATTTGACTTGCTTGATGGCTTCGATATCGGCCAGATCGTCGAGGGTCATCCCGTCATTGCAGCACACGGGAAATGCGAATCATGAGGCGGTCGGACGGGGTGGGCACCAGACTTCAACCACTGCGTGTCCCGCGCGGCGTGTCGTGTGCGTGGCTTACGTGTCGCGGCATCCCTGGCCCTCGGCGAGGTAACGGGTCACCATGTCGACGAGGGCACGTCGCTCCAGGCTCCAGTCGACGGTCGTGCCGGTGAGCATCTGCGCCAGCACCACACCGCGCAGCGTGGCCCAAATGACCTCGGCCACACCGGCATGCGCGGGATCGGTGGTGATCAGTCGGCCCAGCTGACCGATCGCGGAATTCATGTCCAGCAGGTGACGCCGTGACGGACCGCCGCGGGTTTCGCGCAGAATCTCGAAGGCGGCCATCGACGTCGGGCTGCTGTAACAGCTCCAGGCCGTGTCGACGACGGGGTGGCCCGGCTGGTGGACAGCCTGTCGTCGGCCGATGTCAGCGAGCTGCCGCTGCGCAGCCGCATCGAGGTCGTCGTCGACACGGCCTGGAGCTGTTACAGCAGCCCGACGTCGATGGCCGCCTTCGAGATTCTGCGCGAAACCCGCG
>NZ_LZMG01000166.1:0-12339 GCF_001673615.1 Mycobacterium sp. 1245499.0 | reverse complement strand
GCTGGCCGCGGCCGCCGGCGCCGGCGCGGCCGGCGCCCCGGAACCCGCGGCGACCGTGGTGGCCGGGGCCCCGGCTGGGGCCGGCATCGTCGGGGCCAGCGCGACCGCCGGCAGCATGGACGGCGGCTTGTTCGACGTCAGCACCGGAGCCACCGCGGCGGGGGCGGCCTCCGGGGCGGCGGCCTCGACCGGCGTGGTGAGCAACGAGCTGAGCCCGATGCCCAGCAGCAGCGGAATCAGGAACGGCGCGGTCAGGATCGCGCCCCAGGTCGGCCAGCCAACAGCGTTGAAGAACACCTGGTAGGCAACGAAGAACAGCAGCGGCCCGTTGGCCGCCAGGAACGCCGGCAGGTTCGAGAAGAAGTCCTGCAGCATCTGCTGAATATTCTGGAAGAAGTCCTGCAGGAACTTCGACAACTGCTGGATGAAGTTCTGCCACCAGTCCCCGGGGCTGTTCTGCGAGGCGTTGGCCGCCAGACTGTTGGCCTGCCCACCGGGATTGACGATGGACGGCGCCGCCGTGGTGCGCGGCGCGGCGGCCAGGGCCGAGCCCGACACAGCCTGGTAGGTGCCCATGGTGGCGGCGGCCTGGACCCACATCCGTGCATAGTCGGCCTCGTTGACCGCGATCGGAATCGTGTTAATCCCAAAGAAATTCGTCCCGACCAGCACCGCGTGCACGGTGTGATTGGTGGCCAGTTCCGCCAGCGTCGGCATGGCCGCCAAGGCGGCGGTGTACGCCGAGGCGGCGACCTCTTGCTGGGCGGCCGCCCCCGCGCTGTCGGCGCTGGCCTGCTGCAGCCACGCCAGGTACGGCAGGTGGGCCGCCACGTACTGCTCGGCGCTCGGCCCCTCCCAGGCGCCGGCCTGGGCCTCCCCCAACAGCCCACTGAGTTCGGCTGCCGCCGAGGCGTATTGGGCGCTGAGCGCGGTCCACGCGCCGGCGGCCGCCAACAGCGGCCCCGGCCCTGGACCGGCGCTCAGTAACGCCGAATGCACCTCGGGTGGCGACGCCATCCAGATGGGCGCGATGGGGGCGGTCATGGTCAGGCGCCCGCGATTCCGAACGTCGCAGCGGCCGCGGTGTCTCCGGCGAGGTAGCTTGCGCCCGCTTCGCCGACGCCGACACCGGCGCGGCCCAGCTCTTCGACACCCTGGGCCGCCACGGCGGAGTGCTCCTGGCCCGCAGCGCTGAATCCGACGGCGGTTTGCAGCGACACCGGATCGACCGCCGGCGGCACCACCGCCGTGATCGCCGGGGCCGCCGCCGCATGCGCGGCCGCCAGCCGGGCCGTCAGGGCCTCCACCGCCGCACTGGTGGCGGCCAGACCTTCGGGAACCACTCGCAAGGTCATCTCTACTCCTCCCGTTGCGCTTCACTTGCCATTACGGACTCCCCGATCAAGGGGTTGACCAACTGCACGTACGTCGGGCCATCGCTGTCGCCCAACAGGATCGCCCGCCCCGCGGGCAACCGGCCGAATCGTTGACCGCGGATCTTGCCGCTGTCCTGCGGGTTGCCCGCCAGCATCAGCGTGGTCGCCTGCAGGTCGTTGAACCGGCGCAGCAGCGGGTTCGTCATCAACGCGTGCCCCGAGCCGGTGGCGCGCGCGGTGACGATCACCCGCACCCCCAAATCGGCCGCCTGCGACAGCAACCCGAGCAGCGGCGTCCACGGACGCTGCCCGACGTACGGCCCGCTCATCGCCGGCGAATCCGGTATCTGGTCCACGTCGTCGATGATCAGGTAGTGGGTCTGGCCCGCGAAGCTCCAGCGAGCCAGCTCGGCGGGCGACAAGCCGGCCGGCGGCCGCCGGGATTCGATGAGGTTGGCCAGGCCCAGCATCGCCGGGATGATGCGGTCGACGTTGGCCGTGTACTCGTTGTCGGCGAACAACGGTTCGTCGACGAGGTGCAGCCGCCGATCCAGCACCGTGAAGGCCACCTGATCGGGAGTCGAGTGCTCGCGGACCGTGCGAATGAGGTGCCGCAACAGCGTGGTCTTCCCGGACTTGCTGTCGCCGAACACCATCAGCAACGGGTTCTCGGCGAAGTTGATCACCACCGGCGCGAGATCCTCCTCGCGCTGGCCGATGACGACCTGCTCCGGCCCGCGATACAGCGATCCGACCGACTCCGGGGCGAGGTTGGTGGGCAGCAACCGCACCGGCGGCGCGGCCAGGCCCGGGTAACGGTCGTTGATGGCTGCCACTGGGTTTGTTTCCGCGTCCAGCGCGGGGCTGGCGAACAGGAAATGCTCTGCGGCCATGGTCAATCCGCGGCCGGGCTGGTCGTGCGGCACCGCTTCGGCGGGCCGGCGCAGCGCGCCGACCACCCGCACGTTGCTGTCCCGCGGATCGTGCAGCTTGAGCTCGAGGCGCAACCCGAGCCCGTCGCGCATCGCCAGCGGCACCTCCAGCCAGCTGGGGGTGGTGATGACGACGTGGATGCCGTACGCCAGACCGATGTTGACCAGTTCGCTGACCTTGGCCAGCAACGGGTTTCGGGTGTTGAACTGGTCGGTGTTGTCGCGGCCGAACGCGTAGAGGTTGTCGATGACCAGGAACACCTCGCCGAAGCCGTCGTCGGGGGCCGCGCCGCGGGACTCCCGGAACGCCTCTCGCCGCTGCCGCGACAGCAGCAGCTGTTCGAGTTCCCCGAAGGTGCGCCGGATGCGTTCGGGTTCAAGCGCGGAGGCCACGCTGCCGACATGCGCCAGGCCTTCGAGTGCCCGCAGCTTGCCGCCGCCGTAGTCCAGGCAGTAAAAGGTGACCTCGCGCGGCGAGTGCAGGTTGGCCGCGGACAGGATAAACGTCTGCAGCGCGGTCGATTTGCCCGACTTGGGGCCGCCGTGGATGACCACGTTCCCGGCCGACGAGGCGGCGTCGAACACCAGCGGGTCGCGGCGCATCTCGAACGGCTTGTCGATCTCGCCGAGCGGCCACTGCCATTGCCGGGGCGGCACGCCGGCGCGCGCCAGCATGGCGCTCAGCGGGATCGGCTCGTCCAGCGGCGGCAGCCACAGTTGCGGCGCCCGCGGACCGTAGCCCGCCAGCTGGTCGCCGATGGTGGCGATCAGCTTGCGCGGCGGCCCGGTGAATTCGTCTTCCTCGGGGGCGGTGATCACGGTGTCCTGATCCGGTTCGACCCGTCCGGCGGTGAACAGCTTCGGCTCCGGGATGGACGGCACCACAAAGGATTTGGCCTTCTGCGGCGGATCGTAGATGCCGTCCACATAGGTGCTGCGGAACTTGATCGGCGTCGCACCCGGTGCGGGCACTAGGAACCCCACGCCCTTGTGCTCCTTGCCGGATTCGATGTGGTAGGCATCCTCCACACCGATGATCTGGCGGGAAACGCTGGGGCTGGCCACCTTCAAACCGATGCGGTAGGAGGTGTTCTTGTCGATGTCCTTGATCTTGCCGACGTCCAGCGTCTGCGAGGCGAACAGGATGTGGATGCGGAACGAGCGGCCCTTACGCGCAACGTAATCGAACAGCTCGGCGTATTCGGGATGGTCGGCCAGCATCAGGGTGAACTCGTCGGCGACCACGAACAGCGTCGGGATCGGCGGCAGGTCGTGCCCGGCCGCCACGGCGGCCTCGTATTCCACCACCGAGTTGAACGCGCTGCCCTGCACCCGGCGGCCCGCCTCACGCAGCAGCGTCTCGCGCCGGGCCACCTCGCCGCGCAGCGTGTCGGCGAACCGGTCGGCCAGCGACTTCTTCTCCGCCATGTTGGAGATGACGGCGACCACCTGCGGGAAGTTGCGGAAGCTGTCGGCCCCGGCCTCACCCTTGAAGTCGGCGTAGATGACGATCAGCCGATCCGCCGAGTGAGTTGTCAACAGCGACAACAGGATCGACATCAGGGTCTGGGACTTGCCCGAACCCGTCATACCGATCATCAGCCCGTGCGGACCCATGCCGCCCTCGGCTTCGTCCTTGAGGTCGAACATCAGCGGCTCGCCGGTCGCGGTGACCCCGATCGGAACGCGCAGCTCGTCCTCGCGACGGCGCGGCGCCCACAGCGTGGGTACGTCCAATTGGGACGCGTCCGAGATGCCCAGCATGGTGGTGAACGTGGCGCCGCGAGTGGCCGCCGAGCGCAGCCCGGTGTGGGTCGGGTTGGAGTCCCAACGCGACAATTGACGAGCCAGGTGCGCGGCCTCGTCGGCGCCGAACTGGTCGGCGTTGTCGATGTAGGGCTGCCAGCCGCCGGTCTGCCAGCGCTCGATCGCGCCGTTGGCGACGCGCAGGATCGGCTTCTCCGGGTCCGAATACTGCTCCCGGTTGGGCGCCGTGGCGCTGCGGTGCACGACGGTGACGCCCGCCCGGCCCAGCGCCAGCGTCGACGCGTTCAGGTCATAGTCGGGGTCGTCGACGACGATCAGCAGGTGACGCAGCGCGTCGGCGGGCTCGCCGGTGAACGCCGGACGGTCAACGAGTGCCGGCCCCAGGCTCGCGACCAGGTCGTCGGCGTTGGTCGACATGAAGCGGGCCGGCCCGACCCCGTCGAGCTCGCCGGGAATGTCGATGTGCGGCAACCACTTCAGCCACGACCAGTCCGGACCCTCCAGGTCGGGGGTCACCAGCGCGACCCCGAGCACGGTCGGGTCATGCCAGGTGACCGCCTGAGCGATCCAGGCGCGCAACGCCGCCCGCGCCTCGTCTTCCTGACCCAGCACCGTGATCCGGGATACCTTGGTCAGGTCGATTCCGGTCGGCACGTCGCGCACCGTGCGATGGGTGTCGAGCAGGCTGCGTAATGCGCTGTGCGACACCGGCTCCAGGTCGATCTCGTCGGCGGTGTCGTTGACCCGCAGGGCGGTGGCGAGCGGGACGTGGTGCCGCCCGGCCCGCAGCACCAGGAAGTCGGGATCGTGTGGGTCACGTTCCCACTGCCGGCGGGACCCCGGCACGGTCGCCAGCGCGGCGGGCTCCGGATGCGACCACTGCGCGGCGGCGCGCTGCGCGGCGGCCTGGGTGCGGATGTTGTCGCGGACCACCGAGAGGTAGCGCAGGTAGTCGGCGCGTTCGGCGTCGACCTCCTCGGTGCGCGTCTTGTTGTCGTTGCCGCGATACATCGCGGTCGCGGCGAGCAACAGCACGAACGGGAAGAACAGCGTCTGCGGAGAGATCAGCCGCATCCCGGTGGCGAACAGGGCGACGATCATCCCGACGATCAGGATCACCAGCACATAGGGCATCGCCCGGCGCAGGAACGACGGCGGAATGACCCGGGGCAGCTCGGGCGGGGCCTCGATGGCGATGGTCCCCTTGCGGGTGACCGGCGGCGCCAACCGGCGACGCGCTTCGAAGATCAGTCGGCTCATCGGGGGGCTCCCTCGGCTTCCTTGGCAGCAGCAGCCACACGGCCGGGCTTCTGGTCGGGCGTCAGCCCATCATGTGCCAGCAGCGCGTCGGCGCGCGATAACGTCGGACCATTGGCGAACAGCGACAGCACCGACCACGGAATGGGGACGGGCGCCCCGCTAAGGCCAAGGGCCTCAACGGTTTTGCCATGCCCGGCGGCCGAGTGCTCGGTCTCGTTGTCGATCCCGTAGCGGACGCCGGTGTCGGAGACCCAGAACAACGATCCGGTGCCCGGCGAGTCCGGGCCGCCGCCGACGGTCTGGGTGAAATAACCGGTGCCGGGTGCCAGGGCCACGCGGGTGGCCACCGCACCGCTCGTCGCGGCACCACCGCCCACCAGGTCGACGGTGTGGATCGATTCGGCGATCGGCAGCGCCGAGCCGGACAGCAGGTTCAGCGAGCTGGTCGCGGCCCCGGCCGGCTTGCTCCAGTAGGCGCACGTGACCGGCGACTTGCCCGCGTCGACCACGCTCACCTGTTGGTCCGGATAGCGCGCGGTGTCCAGCATCCGCGACACGGGCAGCTTGGCCACCGCGTCGGCACCCAGCCGCGGCGGTTGGTCCAGCCCATAGGAATTGGTGTTGCGCAGGATCGCGGCGAGCACCGGCGAGATCTGTTGCAGGCCGTCGGGCAATACCGCGTAATAGCGCGGCGCACCCGAGGAGCTCTGATCCAGGGCGTAGGAGACCACCACCGCGCCGATCGGTGCGGGCACGCCGAACGTCGCCGGGGCGCCGGCGTTCGGGATGCCGGGCGCCGTCAGCGACGGACCCTCGGGGATCGCGTTGAACAAGCCCAGCGCGATGGGCCGGGGCGCGGGCATCTCGGAGTTGTTCTGCCCCAGGCCAAGTGCGTTCGTGATCGCGTGGTCGGTCAGGTTGATCTGCGATCGTTTGCCATCCCACAACAGCCAGGTGCTGCCATCACGCTCGACCAGGATCGCCTGCCGCGACGCGAGCGTGGCCGCGCGGGCACCGCTGCTGTCCGGGCGGCCCGCGATCACCGTGACGCCGGTGCTGTGGGCGGCGTGCCCGCCCTGGGCCGGCTCGCTGACGGCGTCGCACACCGTCCAGTTCGCGTCGCGCGAGGGGTTTTGCACCATGCGTTCCGGCGCGCCCGGGATGCCGATCAGGTTGCCGCGCGGAAAACGGTCCAGCTCAGTGCTTTTCACCATGGTGGGATCGACCGGGTGGCCGGTGATCAGCCGGGCGGAGGTCAGGTTGAGCACGGGATGCAGGTCGTCGCCGACACGGACATACAGCGCGGCGGTCGACCGGTCGGCCAGCACGGCGTTGGTGCCCACCGTGCCGCTGGGCCGGATCAGGGAGAACACGAAGCAACCGGCCAGCCCGGTGACCAGCAGGACCACGCCCATGGCCACCGCGCGCGACTGGGTGCGCAGCGGGTCGACGAGCATCCTGGTGTCGTGCAAGGCGATACCGGAGGCGATCCGGCGCATCACGAACCGCCAGCCGCTGACCTGGTGGCGGGTGACGAAGCCGCGGCGGTACTCGACCTGGTCGGGGTTGTCGTTGACCGGCGTGCGCGACGCGAACGAGCGGCGGTCGTCGGACTCGTGATTGGAGGTCATGCCGGCACCGACAGGCCAAGGCCGCGCAACAGCGGCTCTACCGACCGTGCGACGTCGTCGTCGGTGATCGTCATCAGCTCCTCGTCAGTGAATTCGCCGGTTCCGGCGTTTTCGGAATGGTCGAGCCGGAACTCTCGTTCTTCTTCGGAGCGTTCGACGATGTTTCGGACGAATCGGCCGTTACCGGCGATGTCCAAGTTGCGTCGCGAGATTCCGTTGGCATCCGGGGTCGACTCGGTGGCCAACTTCGTGAACAACGCCTCCATGTGTTCGAGCGCGGCCGGCTCGAAGATGCTGTCGCGCTGCTCGGCCATGGTGTTCGCGATCTCGACCAGCTCCGACGGCGCGTACGACGGGAAGTCGATGTTGCGCGTGAACCGAGAACGCAAGCCCTCGTTGGTATCCAGGAACTTGTCCAGGTCGGCCCGGTAGCCGGCGATGATGACCACCAGGCGGTCGCGGTCGTTCTCCATCCGCGCCAGCAGGGTGTCGATGGCCACCAGCCCGAAGTCGTTCTTGGCGCCCGTGGCGACCAACGCGTAGGCCTCGTCGAGGAACAGCACGCCGTCGAGTGCGCTGTCGATGATCGCGTTGGTCTTGGCCTCGGTCTCGCCGATGTGCTGGCCGATCAGGTCGGCGCGGTGGACCTCGCGGATGTTTTCCCGCTTCAAAAGCCCGAGGCCGCAATAGATCTTGGCGACCACGCGGGCGATGGTGGTCTTACCGGTTCCGGGCGGGCCGGCGAAGACCAGGTGGTGGGCACGCTGCGCGACCGCCAGCCCGCGCTGCTTGCGGACCAGTTCCATGGCGACCGAGCTCTTCAGCCGCGACACCTGGTTCTTGACCTCGTCGAGCCCGATGAATTCGGCCAGCTGACGTTCCGCCTCGTGCAGCAGCACGGCTTTGCGTTCGTGCGCGGCGGGGTCGACGAAATCCTCTGCGCTGGGCTCGGTTTCGGGATCCCACGGATCGGTACGGGCTTCGATGCGGGCGGCCGTGGTGGTCACGATGCCGAAGCTCGTGTCGGTCAGCGCCTGTTCGACTTGCTCGTTCTCGGGATGCGCGGCGTACAGATCCTGCAGCACCTCGCTCGCCGCGTCCTCGTCCACGTGCGCACGCAGCACCAGCGCCTTGGCCAGCGCGCCGTCGACGGCGGCCACCGCGACGGGGCCATCGGGCTCCTCCAGATACGACAGCGACGGCGCGAACATGCCCAGCCGGGCCAGCGCGGTGCCCAGCGCGATCTTGGCGGCGTGCGAGAACGCCTCGTCGAGATCCGCGTCGTTGACGATCGGGGTCAGCAGCTTGACGACGTCCGACCAGCGCTCGGCGCGGTAGTTGATGACGACGGACACCCAGCGGGCCTCGCGCCACGTCGGGCGACGCGCGTTCAGGCCGGCGACGATCTGGTCGGCGTCAGCGAATCGTCCGGCCGTTGCCAGCGCGGCCGCGTAGGCGAGCTGGAACTCGTCGGGGGTCGCGGCGCGGAACTGCAGATACAGCCCCGTGTCGTAGCGGAAGCCCAGCGAACCAGGCGCCAGGTCCACCTGGCGCTGCAGTGTGCCCGCGGTCGCCACGGTGCGCGATACCGCCTCGAGCACTCGCAGGGAGACATCGCCGGCCGCGGCCAGGCCGGTCCACGCGTCGCACTGGTCGTGGGCGATGCGGGTCAGCGCGGTGAAACCGGAGCGGGCGGCGGCCAGATCCGCCGGCCGCTGCCGTTGGTAGACGACGATGCCGAGCGCGCGGCAGCACGTGGCGAACCGGCTGACGACGTCCTCGTCCACCCGCGCGTCCACCCGCGAATTGACGGGCTGAGCTGTGAGCATGCCGGTGTCACCGAGTTCCACGGCCGCGACTTTTCATGTATGTAGTCTCCCCTAACTTAACCCGCCTGAAGTTAGCATTGCATAAGCTAACTGTCGAGGCGTTTGGCCCTGTCCGGCTCACCACTGCTCCGCCCTTCTTTTACCGCTGTTGAGGACATTTGCGGGCGTGATTGTCCGCTTTTTCGGCATACTCACAGCCGCACGTCGGGCGGTCTTACAGCAAGGCCCTACCTTAATGAAAATCATTTTCATTATCAACTCGGGCCGGGCCATCCCGGAACCGTCCGCCCGACCGGGCGGATCGGGGACGCAACCGTCCGCACCGGCGCGGTCATAGCGGCGACTCCTTGACGATGGGGTGAGCTCGACGGTCGCCACTGCCGATTGCCGGCACGACGATCACGCAGCCAGTAGTCGGCTGGCGGGGCGCAAAAGTTCCGCGCTGATCGCTTTGCCAGCTGCCCGGCAACATCGGCGCCGAGGGGCCGTCGCCGAACTCGTCACCGGTCAGGGTGGTCAGCCCGCGGCCGCGGCGGCCGGCCCGATTCACGGAAAACTCATGAAAAACCGGCCGCGATCGTGATCACGGCCGGTTTTCGTTGCGACGCGTCACTCTCGGACGGCGCGCACCAGGGTGTTGCGGGCGATCATCGGGCCGGCCTCGGTGTCCGGGCCGGGTACCGGACGCCCGACCTCGCGCAGGTAATCGGCCAGCGGAGTGCCGACCGCGGTCCAGCCGTGCTGGCCGAACCATTCGGTGGCGGGTGCGTGCTGCTCGTTGTAGACGAGCTGGAAGAACACCCGGCCGTCGCCCTGCTCTGTGGCCGCGCGTTCTTCGGCCACGGCGGCCTCGAAGTCCTCGGGTTTCATCGGGGCGCCGTCCTCGACGGCGACGTGACTGCCGTGACCGGCCAGGCCGTCGATGCCGGTGAACAGCTGCTCCTGGGCGGCAGCCGGGAGATAGATCAGCAGGCCCTCGGCGATCCATGCGGACGGCTTGGCGGGATCAAAGCCGCTGTCACGCAACGCTTGCGGCCAGTCCTCACGCAGATCGATGGCGATCTCACGGCGCTCGGCACGCGGTTGGGCGCCGGCATCGGTGAGCACCTCGCGCTTGAAGTCGAGCACCTGCGGCTGGTCGAGCTCGAAGATGGTCGTCGCGCCCGGCCAGTCCAAGCGGTAGGCGCGCGAGTCCAGGCCCGCGGCCAGGACGACCACCTGTCGCACTCCCGCGTCCGCCGCGCGGCGGAAGTATTCGTCGAAGTACTTGGTGCGGGCGCCCTGGAAGTTGACGAAGTTCTCGCCGAAGTCAGCGGTCTTCAGCTGGTGGTCGGGGTCCTTGCCGTCGAGCACGTCCGCCCACGAACCGCCCACGGCGCGGCAGAAGACCTCCGCGTATGGATCGACGGCCAGCGGGTCCGGCTTTTGCGCCTCCAATGCCCGCGCTGTTGCCACGAACAACGCGGTGGAGCCCACGCTCGTGGTGATGTCCCAGGTATCGCCTTCGCTTCGCATCCGACCCACACTACGCCGCGTCACCGACACGCGTGTTCCGGTGGCGCGCAACACGAATGGCCTCGCCGCGGCCACCGACCGTCAGCGCCGGCCGTAGCGGCGGTGGAACCTCTCCACCTGTCCGGCGCTGTCGACGATGCGGCGAGCGCCGGTCCAGAACGGATGTGAATCCGAGGTGATCTCGACGACGATCAATCGATAGGTGCGGGCCCCGTGCCGTGTTTGCCACTCGACGGAGCGCGAACTGTCAAGCGTCGATCGGGTCAGGAACATCGCACCGGTGGTTGCGTCCTGGAAGACGACGGGGTGGTAGTCGGGATGTACGCCGGGCTTCATGACGGGTCGGTGTCCTGCCCGATGCGCCGGGCCGCGTTGTCGGCCGCCTCCGCCCGCTCCCCGCACGGCTCCTCATGCCAGTCACCGAACGGGTCGTCGTAGCCGAGCCAGTCACGCGGACGGCTCATCTCCGCGTCGGTCAGCAGCGCACCATGCAGGCCGTCGAGGATGTCGGCCGGTTTCGCGCCGCACACCAGGATGGTCATCGCCGTGTGCCGGTCGCCGTACCGGTCATCCCAGGCCAGCTCGGCGAAAGTTCGTCGCTCGACGTCGATTCCGTCGAGCTCGCGGCCACCCATCACGGCCAGCCACTTGCCCGCGGAGCTGACCCGCAGCCCGGCGCCGGCCGATTCCAACCACATCGCCCGGTCGGGCTGGCTGGCCAGCCAGAGCCGCCCGCGGGTTCTGATCACACCATCGAGCAGCAGATCCAGGCAGTCGTGCAGGCGCTGCGGATGGAAGGGCCGTCGGGAACCGAACTCCACCAAGTTGATTGGACCGCGTGACTCCAGCGGCGGCTGGCCGGCCAGCAGTGGCCCGTGCGGGTCGTCGCTGCGGCCGCGGCGCGCGTCGCGATACAGGTTGTTCAGCGCATCCTCGAGACCGTCGGCACCCACCTGCAGGCGAGCGCGCGGGGACAACCGGCGCAGCACGGCGGCGACGAACGGATTGAGACGGTTGAGCACCGCCACATCGGCGAATTCGGCCTGCCCGATCACCACCTGGGCCTCGGTGCGCCCGTCGTCCAATTCGTCCTCACCCAGCGCCTGGTTCAGCCACGCCGACGAGTCGACGCAGGCCACCACCGCGGCGATCGACACGTCCAGGGCCGCCGGCCCGTCGACGTATCCGGGCGCCACACGCACCCGAACGTGCTTGATGGCCAAACAGATTGGTTCGGGCTCCAGCCAGGGCCCCAGGTGCACGACGATCCGGTCGACGTCGTCGCGCCGGTGCAACTGACGCAGCAGCACCAACAGGTCGTTGCGGATGGTGCACGAGATACAGCCATGCGCGAGTTCCAGGCCGCTCTCGTTGGACGTCAAGACGCCGTCGGACAGCGACGCTGTCGTTCGGCGCACCACATGACCGTCGAAGGAGTGCTCGATCACCAGCGTTCCCGGGGTGCGCAACAGCGCACCCACGACGGGTTCGGTGTCCCTCTGGCCGGTGACCAGGATGACGGGCGTCTGCATCGTCCTCCTTATTGATAATGGTTTTCATCTAGGTCCCACATACGGTACCGTTCCGGTCGGGCCTTGTCGAAAACGATTTTCAATAAGCGCAACGGAGGTGCAGGTGTCCGCCCACTGCCAGGTGACCGCCCGTCGACCGAGTTTCGGTAGGGCGGTGTCGCATTCCCATCGCCGGACCCCGCGGCGCTTCTCCCCCAACATCCAGCGCAAGACGTACTACCTGCCCTCCGAGGACCGCCGGATCCGGCTGCGCGTCAGCGCCAAGGGCATCAAGGTGGTCGACCGCGACGGCATCGAGGCGGTCGTGGCCCGGTTGCGTCGCGAGGGGCAGCGAATCTGATGGCCCGCAACGAGATTCGTCAGCTGGTCAAACTGCGCTCCACCGCGGGCACCGGATACACCTACATCACCCGCAAGAACCGACGCAACGACCCCGACCGGCTGATGCTGCGCAAGTACGACCCCGTCATCCGCCGTCACGTCGACTTCCGCGAGGA